>JBFJTV010000084.1:0-9240 GCA_041625075.1 Candidatus Polarisedimenticolaceae bacterium
CACCGCGGCGATCGTCGGCTCCGCCCTTACCCGGCCTCCCTCCATCTGCTCGAGCGCTGCCGAGCGGAACTCCTTGAAGTTCGACAGCATGGGACTGCGCACCCATGCCGAGCCCGAGCCGCGAATCCTGATGCTCGCCCCGCCGAGCAGACGATCGACGACGTCCTGCTCGAGCGCGATGCTCTCGATCTGCTTGAAGGGGAACTCCAAGGTCTCGCGGCGAATCACGCCGAACTTGCCGATGACCCGGCGGTTCGTCACGGCGACCTCGTTGCCAATGTAGGCCATGAAGCCGCCGATGACCGCGAACGGCCCGCCCAGCGAGACCAGACCGGCCACGAACGCTCCGACGACGCCGAGAACCGTGAGGAGAGTGCCGGGTTGGGCCAATGCCACCAGCAACGACACGCCAAATACCAGGAAAGCCGTACAGAAGAACACGACCGGCCGCAGAAAGATCCACTTGTGCAGCTTCCCGCGCACCACGATCCTCTCGTCGGGCATCAGGTTGTTCTCGATATAGCTCATCGCGACCTCCTTGACCCGCATTGCGCGAACCGGGCGGCCGAGCCGTCACGGTCATGATCCTTATTTGGATCTGACTATTCCGCGCCGCCGGTGTCCGCGTCACGAAACTCCGCGGCCCGCTCCGTGTCGCCCAGGCCCTCGTAGACGGCCGCGAGTTGCTTTCGCGCCAGCTGCACCCAGACCATCGCCGGGTTGGCCTGCGACGAGACGATCTCGTAACCCCGCGTGAGCTCCTCGAGGGCCTCGTCGTAGCGCTCCATGCCCGCGAGCGAGCGTCCCACCTTGATGTGAGCGATCCCGACGTCCATGTGGTCGGGCTTGAGCGCGGCCTCGTAGATCGTCTGCGCCTCCCGCATCATCTCGTACGCCGAGTCGTAGTCCTCGCGCCGGAAGTGGATCGTGGCGAGGTTCGACAACCCGGTCGCGGTCGAGGGGTGATCGTCTCCACGTGTCGCACGGTAGATCTCGAGCTCGGCGGCGAAGTGCTCCTCGGCGGCATCGAGGTCGCCGCGGCTCAGCTCGATCCGCGCGAGCTGGTTGCGTGTCAACCCGACGTTGTAGTGCCGCGGCCCGAACACGGCCTCGTTGACTGCGAGCGCCTCGGCGAGGAGCTCGCGCGCCTCGTCGAAGCGCTCCTGGTCCGTCAGCACCGCGCCGATCAACGTCAGGTTCGACGCGACCGTCGGGTGCTCGCGACCGTGGTAACGCTCGTTGATCGCGAGCGCCTCGCGGTAGAGCTGCTCGGCCTCGCCCGGATAGCCCAACCACCGGCGACTCGCACCGAGACTGATCAAACGCGCGGCGTAGGCCGGGTGGTTCGCGCCGAGCTGTTCCTCGATCAGCGAGAGCAACCTGCGGTTGATCGAATCCGACGTCTCGTAGTCCCCGGCGTAGGCATGCGCGTCGGCCAGCGTTGCGAGGCTGGCGCGCAACCCGCTGGCATCGCCGGATCGCTCCTGCAGGTGCACGGCCTCCTCGAGCTCGCGGATCGCCCCTTCGTAATCCCCGCGGCTGACGAGCACCTCGCCGAGCGCGTAGACCGACCCCGCAACCAGCGGGTGGTCCTCGGGAAGCCGCTCCTCGATGATCGCCTGTCCCTCGCGAACGCAGTCCTCCGCCTCGTCGAGCTCACCCCGGTCGCTCAGGACCAGACCCAGCGCCGTCAGCGACTCGGCGACGTCGGGGTGGCGCTCGCCGAGCCTCTCGCGGCGGCTCGCGATCGCCTGACGCAACAGCTCCTCGGCGCGGTCGAGCGTGGCGGCGCGGCGGTAAACCCCGCCGAGAGTGTGGAACAGCTCTGCCTGGATCTCCGGGTCTTCCTCCAGGACATTGGCGGCGCGCACACCGCGCTCGATGAGCTCCGAAACGAGTAGTCCTTCCTCCGGGCCGGCGATGACGTCACCACCCTCAAACAGGTCGAGCATGAAGCGTTGAACCCGCTGCGTCCTGGCCGCCTGATCCACGGCGGCATCCCGCGCCGCCGACAGACGGATCGTGTAGAACGCCACGAGCACGACGACGACGGCCAGCGCCGCGGCCGTCGCCGCCACCGCGCGGCGATTGCGGCGAATGAACTTGCCGAAACGGTACCGCACGCTGTCCGGGCGGGCGTCCAGAGGCTCCCCGTCCAGATAGTGATCGATATCGCGCCGCAGGGCCTCGACGGTCGCGTAACGCCGCTCCGGGTCCTTGTGCATTGCCGTCAGGCACATCACGTCGAGGTCGGCCCACGCGCGCCCGCCGACCGAGGAAACGAAGGCCGGCGATCGATGCGAACCACGGGCGCGGACGGACGGCCTCTCGGGGTCGGTCGAGATCACGGTGCCGGCCGCGTCGAACGGCGCCAGTCCGTCGAGATCGAAGGGCAGGTCGCCGGTCAGGAGCTCGTAGAGCACGACGCCCAGGGAATAGACGTCGGTCGAGACGCCGACGGGCTGCTGCCTCAGCTGCTCCGGCGAGGCGTACGCCGGTGTCATCATCCCGAAAGCCGTTCGTGTCGGCTCCGCCTGCTCATCGGGGTCGGTCTGCTTGGCAATCCCGAAGTCGAGGAGCTTGATCTCGGGCTCCGCTTCCTGGTCGGTCCGCCGCGCGAGGATGTTCGAGGGCTTGATGTCGCGATGAATCAGTGCCTGGCTGTGGGCATGTTGAACGGCGTCACACACTCGGCGGAAGAGACGGAGGCGGTCGGCGAGCGACAGACCGTAGCGTTCACAAAACGTCGTCAGCGGGAGACCGTCGACGTACTCCATCACGAAATACGGACTGCCGTCGTCGAGCAGACCGGCGTCGAACAGCCGGCAGATCGAGGGGTGGCTCAGACGCGCCAGGATGCGCTGCTCGCGGAGAAACCGGTCGCGGCGTTGCGGCGACAACCGCGCGTCCCGGAGAAACTTGATCGCGACGACACTGTCGAGATCCTCGCGCTCGGCGAGGTAGACGACCCCCATCCCGCCCTCACCCAGCACGCGTTGGATCCGATAGGGCCCGATCTCCGCGGGGAGGGGTGCGTGCGGCTCGAGCACGGCATTCGCCATCGGAGCGACGCCCCGGTCGATTGGTGAAGCGCTCGACCCGTCCTCGGCGAGCAGCGCCAGGACTTCCGCCGTGATCTCGGGGCAATCCGCGCAGGCCCGCTCGACGAAGTCGGCACGGCCTTCCGCCTTGACCTCGAGGGCTTCGTGGAAGATGCGCTGGATGCGCTCCCACCGCTCCGCGTCCATCGGCACCGCTCGTCAGCCGCTCCGGCGGATCTGTAACGACAGCCACGCCTTGGCCGCGCGCCAGTCGCGCTCGACCGTGGACTCCGACACCTCAAGCAGCGCCGCTGTCTCCCTGCACTCGAGCCCACCGAAGAAACGGCACTCGACGAGCAGCGCCTGACGCGGGTTCACCCGGGCCAGATCGTCGAGAGCGGCATCGAGAGCGATGACCTCGTCGGGAGTCGACTGGCGGTCGCGGCGCTCGTCGAAGGTCACCATGGCCTGGCCCGCGCCACGCTTGAGCGCCTTGCGGTGCCGGGCTACTTCCACGAGGACCTGCCGCATCGCGCGCGCGGCGATCCGTTTGAAGTGCAGTGCGGATTCAGGACGCACGCGCAGCGATCGGACGACCTTGACGTAGACTTGGTTGACGAGCGCGGTCGGATTGAGCGTCTGGCCGTCACCCGCACCGCGCACGCTCGCAGCCAGACGCCGCAACTCCTCGTAGGCGGCGCCAAAGAGCTCGTCGACCTGCTGCTTGCCGAGTTCCTGCATCTGGACCCTGAGAATACCGTGCGGTCCGGGATGCGGCCATCCGCCCTAGATCTATTTCTTGTTTTTGCGTTTCTCGCAGAATGAAACCGGTTGCTGCGGACGGTCGGACCGTGGCCTCGGCAGATTCCATGTCGTATACAGACGTCAAGTCGTTTGCTGTTCAAAAAAGGGGGGGCGATCCATGAGCTACCGCACTCTTGGTATCGGAGCTTTTCTGCTGCTGTGCCTCGGCCTTGTTGCACAACCGGCCCTGGCCGAAGTCTTCCAGGTGACCAACACGGCCGACGCCATCCCCGCGCCGGATGGCAGCCTGCGGGCGGCCATCGAGGCGTCGGAGGCCAACGGCGAGCGCGACCTGATCGTGTTCACGATCGACGGCGGCACCATCAGTCTCGTCGCGCCGCTACCCAATCTTCTCGAAGGACAGTTGACGATCGGCGGGCCGCAGTTCGCGCCGAGTGCGGATGTGGTCGCGACCACGGGGATCGTGATCGCGGGCTCGAACATCGTCAACAACGCGATCTCGATCCTCTCGGCGAACAACCGGATCCTCGGGCTGGACTTCGTGGACTTCGCGGGTGGTCAGGCGATTCTCGTCGTTGGACCGGCCGCCCAGGACAACGAGATCCGCGGCTCGGTCTTTCGGAACAACGCGGGCGCCGGGGTCCGCGTCAGCCCGCTCCCGGTTGTGGAAGGGGACCCCACCGACACCGTCATCAGGGATTCAATCTTCGTCGGAAACACAAGCGGCGTGGTGATCGAGGGCAACGACGCCCCGGGGCCGGCCGACCGTCCGACGACGTTCATCACGAGCAACTTCTTCGGGACGAGCGCAGCCGGGGGGACCGGCGCCGGGACCGGTCAGGCCATCCTCGTCGCCGGCGCCGTGGCGGTCATCGAGGACAACCGGTTCTCGGGGCCCGGGTTCGGTCTCAGACTGGACGCCGGCTCCGGGAGTAGTCTCGTCGCTCGAAACCAGATCGGGATTCACGAGAACACGGCGGGCGCGTGCTCGGGTTTCGAGGACGCGGCGGTCGACGTCATCAGCTCGGCTCGCGTGCGGATCGAAGACAACTCGATCCTGTGCAGCCAGGTCGGTATCTCGCTCGCGGACACGAACACGACCCGGGTGACCAACAACACGATCGGTGGCGACGCACCAAGAGGCCACCGCTCGCACGGGATCCTGCTCAACGGCGCGAGCGGCACGCTGATCTTCGGCAATACGGTCGCCGGAAACGAGGGCAACGGGATCGCCGCGCTTCCCGGCCCGGTCGCCGATCCGACCGAGGGCAACCTGATCTCGTGCAACTCGATCACCCGGAACCTGCTCGGCGCGATCAGCCTGCCCGGGTTCGTGACGTCGCCCCCGACGCTGACCCAGGCCACACCGCTTGCCGTCGAAGGGCAGGTGTCGAACCTGTTGGCCGGATGGGTCGAGGTATTCGGCGACGAGACCGATGAGGCCGGCGTCTTTCAGGGTGCGGTCCCGACCGGCCCCAATGATCCGCCCTTCCGCCATGCGCTCCCGGTGCTCGGGCTCCTCCTGGCCAAGGTCCCTGACGGCAGCGAGATCTTTTTCGACCGATCGATCCCGGAAAACCACACGGCCACGGTGACCAACGCGGACAACCTCGAGACCTCCGAGCTTGCCGACCCGCTCGCCTCCGCGACGGGCGGTCTCGTGTTCGACCTGATCCGCGGCGGCGTGGAGAATCTCGCTGTGTTGCCGGACGGGGGAATCGATCTCGGCGACCTGGTTTGTCTCGAGGCCGGCATCTTGCCCGACGTCGGAGTCGATCCCAACTTCGTGGATCCCGACATTCCGGAGCCCGGCGAGGGGTTCTTCTACCTGTCACGGAGAAGAGTCCTGGTCGCCAACCTCGAAGGCACCTACGACCCGGCCCTGTGTCTCGCGTTCCTGAGCTCCTTTCCCGGGCCGCGGGTCGCGGGCTCCGGGGACTGCCCGTAAGGAGCCGGGAAAGCCGGTTTCGTAGATCTGGCTCATAAGGATCGACATCGTCTCGTTACATCTCTGGTAACGTGGGATCGAAGTCTACCCGTGGAGGGCCGACCCATGAATCCCAGGACGATGCCGGGCAAGGCGGTGGTCGTGATCGACGGTTGCCGCACGCCGTTCTTGCGTTCCGAAACCCAGTTCAAGGCGCTCACGGCCTATGACCTCGGTCGGATGGCCGTCGCCGGGCTGCTCCACCGAACGTCGATCGATCCGAAGGTCGTGGACCTGATCGTCATGGGCTCGGTAATCATGGACCCCGACACGAGCAACGTCGCCCGCGAGGTCGGTCTCGCGGCGGGGCTGCCTTCCTCGGTTCCCGCGTACACCGTGACCGCCGCGTGCGTCTCTGCGAACGTCGCGTTCCAGAACGCGGTCAATACCATCGCAACGGGCGCCGCCGACGTGGCGATCGCGGGCGGAACGGAGACGATGTCCGACGTCCCCATCCGGGTGAGCAGACCCATCCGCAAGCGGCTGATCGCGTCGAGAAGGGTCAAGAGCATCGGCGGGTGGCTGGGTCTTCTCAAAGGACTCAAGCTGCGAGACGTGGCACCGCAGGTGCCCGCAATCGCGGATTTCTCGACCGGTCTGACGATGGGGCAAAACGCCGAACGCCTGGCGAAGCGGATCGGAATCTCCCGCGCCGACCAGGACGACTATGCGCTGATGTCGCACCATCGTGCCGCGAAGGCGACAGCGGAAGGCAAGCTTCGCGACCAGATCGTCCCGGCGCGTGTCAGGCCAAAGTTCGAGCCCGTCAGCGCCGACAACGGTATCCGTGGCGACACCACGATCGAGAAGCTTGCGAAGCTCCGTCCGGCGTTCGACCGGCGGTTCGGCACGATCACCGCGGGCAACAGCTCGTACTTCACCGACGGCGCCTCGGCGGTGCTGGTGATGAGCGAGGAGAAGGCGGCCGAGCTCGGCATCAAGCCACTGGCCCGTGTGGTCCACTGGGCCTTCACCGCGATGGACCCGCTCGAGGAGCTCCTGCTCGGGCCGGCCTTCGCGATCCCGCAGGCGCTCGACCGCGCCGGCATGAGCCTCGATCAGATCGACGTGCTCGAGCTGCACGAGGCCTTTGCGGGGCAGGTCCTCGCCGTTCTCAAGCTGATGGAGGATCGCGACTTCGCCGGGAACCGTCTCGGGCGCGACGGCATCGTCGGGAGGGTGGATCTCGACAAGTTGAACCTGTGGGGCGGATCGCTATCGGTCGGTCATCCGTTCGGCGCCACTGGTGGGCGCCTCGTGACCACGTGCGCGCACAGGATGCGCGACGAGGACCGGCGCTTCGGGATGGTCGCGGCGTGCGCATCCGGTGCGCTGGGTTACGCCATCGTGCTCGAGAGGGCGGCATGAATACGCTGAGTCTCCAGAAGCGACCCGACGGTGTCGCGATCGTCACGTTCGACACCCCCGACAGCTCGGTCAACATCCTCTCGCGCGAGCTGTTCCAAGAGATCGCCACGATCCTCGACGAGGTCGAGTCCGACGACACACTCCGCGCGTGCGTGCTCGCGAGCGCGAAGCGGGACACGTTCATCGCGGGCGCGAACCTCAAGCAGCTCATGGCCATCGAGAGCGCGGAGGAAGGGGAGGAATTCTCGAGGTCGGGGCGCGGCCTGCTCGACCGGATGGCGGCGAGCAAGAAGCCGTTCGTCGCGGCCATCCACGGCGCGGCGCTCGGTGGCGGGTTGGAGGTCGCGTTGTCGTGCCATTACCGCGTTGCGTCCGACGACCCGAAGACGGTCCTGGCGCTCCCCGAGGTCATGCTCGGGTTGCTACCGGGCGGCGCGGGGACGCAGCGTCTCCCGAGGTTGATCGGTTTGCCCGGCGCGCTGCCGCTGATGCTCACCGGAAGGCGAATACGCGCGAGAAAGGCGTACCGTATGGGTCTCGTCGATGCACTGACGTCACCCGGGAACATCGCCGACACCGCGGCGCGCGCGGCGCTCCAGCTCGCCGAGGGCAAGCTCACGCGAAAGAGCCGCCGTCGACCGGCGCTCGAGCGTTTTCTCGAGACCGCTCCGGGGCGTCGCATCGTCTTTCGAAAGGCCAAGGCCGGGGTGATGGCGAAGACCCGTGGCCTCTATCCCGCGCCGCTCGCCATTCTCGAGTGCGTCAAGACCGGATACGCGCGCGGCATGAATGCCGGCCTCGACAAGGAAGCGATCGAGTTCGGCAAGCTCACCGCGGGACCGAAGGCGAAGAACCTCATCGGCCTGTTCGACGCGATGAACGAGCTCAAGAAGCCTGCCGACGAGGTCGAGCCGCGTCCCGTCAAGCACCTCGCGGTTCTCGGGGGAGGCTTCATGGGGAGCGGTATCGCGGCCATCTCGATCCCGCACGTCCCGACGGTGGTCAAGGACATCTCCGACGATGTGCTCGCGGGCTGCGCGCGGGTGATCGACGGCGGTCTCCGCAAACGGATGCGCTCGCGGGCGATCAGCAAGTTCGAGCGCGACGTGCAGTGGGCCCGTCTGATCCTGACCACCGACAACCGCGATCTCGCGAACGCCGACCTTGTGATCGAGGCCGTTTTCGAGGATCTCGACCTGAAACGCAAGATACTCGCCGAGACCGAGAGCCAGGTCAGCCCGACAGCGGTCTTTGCCTCGAACACGTCGGCGTTGCCGATCTCCTCGATCGCCGAAAATGCGGCTCATCCCGAACGCGTGCTGGGCATGCACTATTTTTCGCCGGTTCCCAAGATGCCGCTGCTCGAGATCATCGTGACTCAAGCGACGGCGCCCTGGGCCCTCGCCACCGCGAGAGCGTTCGGGATCAAGCAGGGGAAGACCGTCATCGTGGTCAAGGACGGCCCGGGGTTCTACACCAGCCGGATCCTGAGCCCGTTCCTCAGCGAGGCGGTGAACCTGTTGCAGGAAGGCGCGCGCATTCCTGACGTGGATCGCGCGGTGCGCGACTTAGGCTACCCCGTAGGCCCGCTGACGCTTCTCGACGAGGTCGGGATCGATGTCGCGGCGCACGTCACCGACGAGTTCGGGCAGATCTTCGCCGACCGCGGGCTCGGCGCCGGCGATACGTTCCCCCGGATGCGAGAGGCCGGTCTCCTGGGCCGCAAGACCAAGAAGGGCTTCTATCTCTACGAAGCCAAGCGCGCCAAGAAGGGCAGACCGGTGAACGAAGACGTCTATCGGTTCTTCGGAGAGACGCCGCGTAGAGCGATGCCGGCCGAGGAGATCGCGAGCCGTCTGGCGCTGCTGATGATCAACGAGGCGGTCTACTGTCTCCAGGAGGAGATCATCGCGTCGCCGCGCGACGGCGACGTCGGCGCGATCCTCGGACTCGGGTTCCCTCCCTTTCTCGGCGGCCCGTTCCGCTACGTCGACGCCACGGGCGCCTCGAAGATCGTCGAGACGATGGAGAAGCTGCGAGACCGCCTGGAGGCGACGCGGTTCGAGCCGGCGCCGCTGC
>JBFJTV010000085.1:0-9164 GCA_041625075.1 Candidatus Polarisedimenticolaceae bacterium
CGGTCGAGCTGTCGCTCTTTCACGTCCGTGTGCGGACGCCGAAGGGCGTGGATCTGACCCGCGCCCCCTTCGATCGGCACCGCGACGCAATCGCCTCTCCCGACTCGTACGACGCCACCCAGCAACTCGGCCGCGAGATGCGCGACGACGATGTTGCCGCGTTGCGGTATCCCTCCGCCAGGGACGTTCGCGGGGGACCGAACCTCGCGCTCTTCACGCCGACGGCCTTTGCCGAAAAACGCCCGGCCGACCCCCCGCAGAACTGGCATTGCGTCGCGAGCAGGGAGCTCGTCGAGCTGACCAAGAGGGATTTCTTCGAGAGGAAGACGTTCGCCTTTCCACGCTCGGACTTCCTCGTCAATGGCAAGCTGCCGGCGCCGGCGCCGTAGGAACATTGCAAAACGAGGGTTTGTTCGTATCTTTAGGAGATTCGGCGGGCAAGAGTCAGGGATCGATGGATCAGGCAATCGACAGCGGACGTGCAAGACGCGAGCGACGGAACCGTCGTCAGGCGTGGCTGTTCGTCGAATACGTGCTGCTGTTTGTCGGGTTGCCGCTTGCTTACGTTTCGGAACTGATCCCCTTGCCGCCGATTCCGGCGCTCTGGATCCTGGCGGGGGCGTGTCTCGCGATTCTGCTCGGCGCGAGGGACTTCGACCGCCGCAAACTGTGGAACACGCGCCGACTGCGGGGCAGGCTGCTTCGAGCGATCCTCCCGTTCCTGTTTGTCGCCCCGTTGTTGGTCGTGATGACCGCGACGGTGGCCCCCGAGAAGATGTTCGGAATGATCCGCGAGCGTCCGGTGCTCTGGGGCGCGCTGATGGTGCTCTATCCCGTGCTCTCGGTTTACCCACAGGGGCTCGTCTATCGCGCCTTCATCTTCCACCGCTACCGTCCGCTCTTTCGCAATCGCTGGATGCGGATCCTCGCGAGCGCGCTCGCGTTCTCGATGATGCACGTCATCTTCGAGAACTGGATCGCGCCCCTGCTGACCCTGCTGGGCGGACTGCTCTTCGCCTGGACCTACGCCCGGACGCGCTCGGGGCTGGTGGCTTCGTTCCAGCACGCGCTGTTCGGGTGCTTTCTGTTCACGATCGGCCTGGGGTGGTTCTTCTACTACGCCGCCGTCGTGGGCGGCTGACGGCGCCCCTTCCTTACCTCTTCCTCGAACTGACGTCGAGTCTCGGCGCGGGTATACTAACGCCTTTTGTGCGCCCCCCCCTGACCGGTCGAGGAGGAGACGGTGAGCGACACCAAGAACAAGACTGCCCGCTCGGGGAACGGCATGATCGGGCGTGCCCTGGTGGTGATCGAGCGGGTCGGGAACGCGTTGCCTCACCCCGCGATCCTGTTCGGCTCGCTGGCCGCAGCCGTGGTCGTGATGTCCGCCATCGCGACCTGGACCGGAACGACCGCGATCCACCCCGGCACCGGGGAGACAATCTCCCCGGTCAGCCTGCTCACGATCCCGGGTCTGCACCGCATGCTGACGCAGATGGTCACGAACTTCACCGACTTTGCGCCGCTCGGCACGGTGCTCGTCTCGTTGCTCGGCATCGGGATCGCCGAGCGAAGCGGGCTGATCGGAACCACGCTGCGTATGCTCGTGCTCTCCGCTCCGCGGTCGCTGCTCACCTTCGTGATCGTCTTTGCCGGGATCCTGTCGAACACCGCGAGCGAGGTCGGTTACGTTCTGCTCGTCCCGCTCGGCGCGATGATCTTTCTCGCCGTCGGCCGTCACCCGATTGCAGGTCTCGCCGCGGCCTTTGCCGGTGTGTCGGGGGGTTACAGCGCCAACTTGCTGCTCGGAACGCTCGATCCTCTGCTCGCCGGTCTATCGGAAGAGGCTGCGCGCATCGTGGTTGCCGGTTACGAGGTCAACCCCACCGCCAACTGGTACTTCATGGCGGCATCGACGTTCATCATCGCGATCGCGGGAACGTGGACGACCGAGAAGCTCGTCGTGCCGCGCCTCGGGAAGTGGGAGGACGCCGACGAGAGCGCGAAGCTCGAGGGGCTCACCCCGGACGAGAAGCGCGGCATGATCTACGCCACCATCGCCGCGGTCATCATCACCATCTTTCTGCTCGCAGGGACGATCCCCGGGAACGGGTTCCTCAGGAATCCGGAGACGGGCGGGATCCTGCGCTCACCGTTCACCTCGGGGATCGTGGCCTTCATCTTTCTGGGCGCCGCGATCATGGGGACCGCCTACGGCTGGGGCGCTCGGACGATCAAGAACAGCGCGACCGTGGTCGAGGGGATGGCGAAGTCGATGGAGACGCTCGGGGTCTACATCGTGCTGTGCTTCTTTGCCGCGCAGTTCGTCGCGTACTTCAAGTGGACCAACCTCGGTCTGATCTTCGCCGTCAAGGGCGCCGAGGTGCTCAAGGCGTCGGGACTCGGCCCGATCCCGTTGATCATCGCCTTCGTGGCGCTGTCGGCACTGATCAATCTCGCGATGGGGAGCGCGTCGGCGAAGTGGGCGATCATGGCTCCGGTCTTTATCCCGATGTTCATGTTGCTGGGGTACTCGCCCGAGCTCGTCCAGACGACCTATCGCGTCGGCGACAGCGTGACCAACGTCATCTCGCCGTTGATGTCGTACTTCCCGCTGATCATCGCTTTCATGAAGAAGTACAAGCCCGACGCCGGGATCGGAACGGTGGTGGCAACGATGCTGCCCTACTCGGTGGTCTTCTTCATCGTCTGGACGATCATGCTCGTGATCTGGTTCGTGTTCGACCTCCCGGTGGGACCGGGCGCCCCCCTGATGTTGCCCGAGGCTCCGTAGTTACGGCGTACAGCCGAGACGGCTCGCGCCGTCGTCGATGGGGCGCGCTCGGTACCACTCCTCTCTTTTGCGTGACTATAGGCCAAGAGCGTTCAGCCAAAGATCTGTTTGAAGCTCTCGAGCACGCAGTAGGGCGTGAGGTATCTCGAAGTCACGCCACCGACAAAGAAGCTCTCGGACAGGTACGAGCGGTAGAGCGTCTCGTCCCGGTCCACCTCCTCGACACGTTTTGCGAGTTGCTCGAGCGACTCGCCGTGGTCGTAGAAACTGATGAAGCTCCTGGTGTTGAAGTCCCGGTGCACCAGCGGGTTGCCCCAGTAGATCGGCACCGTACCCGCCAGCCTGGCCTCGACGAGCTTCTCGGTCGTGTAGCCCGGGGCGGTCGCCCTCTCGAACGCGATCGCGAATTTGTACGGCCGGAGAAACTCCGCCTTGACGACCGAGCCGGCCGAGAACGGCGGCGGTGTCTCGTCGATGTTGCGCAACGCCTCGCCGGTTGCGTGCACTTGTTTGTACCGTGACAGCAGCTCGAAGAACCGGTTTCTCTCGCGGGCGCGGGGATTCTTGTACATGAAGTTGCAGAAACGTTGCTTCCCGGTGATCAGCCGGGCGACCTGACCGGGGTCGAAGTCGAGCGCTTCCGGTGGAACATGGTGGTGCCACAGCCGCGTCGTGTAGTTCGGCAACCGGAAGTGTCGTGGGTCGCGGATGGCGTCGTCGTAGTAGAAGGTAAACGCGTAGTCGCAGCGCTTCATGTCGGGCCGGATGTTCTCCACGCTGTAGAAAATCCGGCAAGCCTCGGAGCGCACGACGGGCATCTTGAGCAAACGTCGCCCGTCGACGAACGACGAGTAGATGATGAAGTCCGGATCGTCGCTTTCGTCTATCCGGTACCACCGTTCCAGAAAGCGAAAGCGCTCGCGCCAATCGAAATTAGGCCAGAAGTGCAGGAACTTCACCGCGACCCTTTTCTTCGACCGTATGGACGTCATGAACCACCGGCGTGATCGAGCGAGACCGCCCGGAAGGAGCGGGCGAGTGGATCGGGAAGCTCGAAGCCGTCCACGCCGTAGACGAGAACCGCGACCCCGGTCAACGGGTGGTGGGGCGAGGTGTGCTCGCTGTAGGTCGGGTAGATCACGGTGTAGTCGCGCTCGGCGAGCGCGGGCCGGATGAGCTCCACGCCACAGGTTTGACCGTCGTATGCGTCGAACTTGAACTCCGGACGACCGGGCACACGGAAGTCGTCGATCGCGATGAACGCCCGCTCGAGCGTCGTCGTCAGGAATCGAACCTCTTCCGTTAGCGGCCAGGTGTAGCCGTAACCGTGGGCGTCCAGCCAGTAAACGTCCGGACCCGCGCCGAGCTCTTCGATCATGCCGTGGAGATCGTGAAGGAACTCGGGCGATCCGGTTCTCGACAGGTGGGCGTTGGGGTAGGGGGCGAGGTGGACTCGGGCGTCGCGATAGGTGGTCGGGTCGGGTTCGCAGGTGAAGACCCGGATGCCCGGATACTCCGCGGCAACGTAACGCGCCGTCGTCCCCTGATTTGCGCCGGTTTCCACAAAAAAGCGCCCCTGGGGGAGCAGCCAGTCCATCAGCTCGAGAAGGTGGCGGTCCCCGTGGAAGCCGCTCTCGCGGATCCGACCCCGGCGCTGCCGCTCGCCCGAGCGCAATCGATCCAGGAGTTTCACGGTCGGAGGATACCGCACGCTTTCGCCCGAGGTGGCGCCGTCCGGGTGCCCCGGTAGAATGGGGGGCTAACGGAGGGGGGTCTCGTGGACTACCGTCGAATTTCGCCTGGAATCCGTCTGCTCATCGTCATCGCCATTATCGCGCCGCTCGCTTCGGCCGTCGCGGCGGAGACCTTCGTCGATTCGGAGAGGAAGATCGCCGTCGATTCTGCCAGGGGTGTCGATCGGGACGTCGATTACGCCGCGCTGGTCCGGATGGGGCCGTGGGACGACCGCAATTACCAGCTCACCAAGGAAGACCTCGCGATCCTGCCCGAGAACGAGGAGGAACTGAGCTCTCCCATCCCGGCGTTCTTCCGGGTGGAGTACCGCAAGGCGTGGGCGGCGAACGGTCATGAGCCTTTCGCGCAGTACCCCCTGAGCGCGTTCAACGAGTTCCGCCAGAACCGCGGCGGTTACCTCGTCCGGGGAACGCCCTACCGCAAGGCAACGCGTCTGGACGGGCAGTACTACGTCGACGTGGTCAGCGATCTTCCCGAGCTCCCGGCCCCTTCGACCCCTTCGGCGTTTCTCGAAGGCGAGTCGCGCGTGACGAACCCGAACGGCGCGGCGGAGTCCGCGATCGCAATCAGCCCGACCAACACCCAGAAGGTCGTCGCGGGTAGCAATGGTCCGGGCGGTGGTCAAAGGATGCACTACTCCCAGGACGGCGGAGTGACCTGGACCCAGGTCAACCTCCCGCTCGGCGGGACCTGTTGCGACCCCACGGTCGAGTGGTCGAGCGACGGGCGGTACGCCTATACGGCCACGCTCGGGAGCTGCGGCGGTGGCTGCGGGCTGTGGTTCTACCGCTCGGACGACGGTGGCGTGACCTGGAACAGTCTCGAAGAAGAGACGCCGGGCGACCCGCGGCGCGAGGTCGTCATCAGCGGCGCCGACCGCGAGTACCTCCACGTCGATCACTCCCCGGCCTCGCCCTACAAGGACAACATCTACCTCGTCTGGCACCAGGGAAACGTCATGCGGTTCGGGAAGTCCGAGGACTTCGGCGATACGTGGTCCACGATCATCTTCCCCGGTGGAGACCTCAACCGCGGGATTGCGGGTGACGTCGCGACCGACCGGGACGGCAACATCTTCTATGCGTGGCCGACGTTCAACAACTACGTCCGGCTGCGGATCTCGAATGACGGCGGCAATTCGTTCGAGCCCATCCAGGACCTCATGCCTCTCAACTCGAACTTCCTCTTTCCGATTCCGGCCGTGGAGACCCGCGAGGTCTCGAACTACGTCTCGGCGGGTGCGGACACGACGACCGGGCCGTTCTCGAACCGGATCTACTTCGCATGGGCCGACACGGTGGAACCGGAGAGCGACCTCCCCGTAGAGAATCACGCCTGGATTCGTTTCGCGTACTCGCCGGACGGTCAGAACTGGAAGATCCGGACGCCCCACGAGATCGGCGATCTCGAGGAGGTCGATCGGTGGCAGCCCTTTATCGGGGTCGGCCCCGACGGCACCGTTCACATCATCTTCTACGACACACGAAACTCACCCGACCGCACCGCCGCCGATCTGTACTACGCGTTCTCGATGGACGGGGGCGACACGTGGTCGCCGCCGGAGCGGATCACGACCGAGATGTCGCCCAACATCGACACCAGCTTCGAGTTCGGCGATTACAGCGGGATGGACATCGTGATGAACGATCTCATCGCGATCTTCACCGACAACCGCAACGAGACCGGCGGGGCAGGCGACTCCGTCGACGTCTACTCCGCAGGCATCGGGCCCGGTGGCGCCGGGGCGGCCGGTCGGATCCCCGGAAGCCAGGCCGTGGCCGGGAATCCGCTCGTGCTCACCAGGAACGGAACCGATATCGATCTGTTGTGGGAGGACGCCTGCGGGGCCGTGACCGACTACGCCGTCTACGAGGGGCTCATCGGCGAGTTCGGCGACAAGACGCCGCTCACGTGCTCCACGGGCGGCTCGACGATGGCGACGGTCACGCCGTCGCCCGGAGCGCGATTCTACATCGTCGTGGCGAACTCGAACGACACGGTCGAGGGTTCGTACGGCCAGACCAACACCGGTGACGAGCGCCAACCGTCTGCCGACGCTTGCTTCCTCCAGACGATCGAGAGTTGCCCCTAGCGCCGGTCGCCGACGCTACTCGGCTTCGAAACCTGCGGCAGTGTGGCTGCCGTCGCAAAACGGCTTGTTCTTCGACTGCCCGCAGCGGCACAACGCTGCCTTGGTGCCGTGCCAGCGCGGCCGGCCCGACCCCGTGATGATCGTGAAGTTGCCGGAGAGCAGCAGGGGCCCGTTGGGCGCCCGCTTGACCTCGAGCGGTCCGCCCGCGCTCTCGAAGCCGGGGCCCTTTTCTCCGATGGCGCCACGGTCGCGAAACTCCGCGTGCTCGTGGGTATTGTCGCAGAACGGCTTGTTCGCCGAGTCCCCGCAGCGGCACAGCGCGGCGCGGAAAGCCACCCCCGGCATGTCGTCGGCGGCGCCATCGATGCTCAGATCGCCCTCGAGGTATAGCGGGCCGTTGTTCGTGACGGTGACGGTGTTGGCCTCGGTGGCGGTTTCCTCCGCGCCGCCGTCCTTGCGGGTGTAGGAGAGCGCTCCGGTGGGACAACGCCCGATCACCTCGGCGACGTAGTCGGCCTCGCCGAGATCGGGCTGTCCCCAGGGATCACGCCCGCTCTCGAACAGATCGCCCTTGGCGCGCGTACACTCGCCGACGTGGATGCAGAGCCGGCCGTCCCAGCTCACGTCGACCTTCTCACCCTGGAACTTGAAGACTTTTTTGTCGCTCATCCGGGCTACAACTCCTCGCCTTCCGCGGGCAGGTCGCTGTTCCAGATGTCGCGGATCATCATCCAGCCAGCGTCGGTCTTTTCCCAGACCTCCATGAAGTGGCCCTCGTCGACGACGGCGCCGTCGGGAGCGGTGAGAACGTAGGCTCCGACCCGGTAACCGAGATCTCCGCTGGCGTCGAGGTCCTCTGGCTTGATCTCGGCGGAGACCGCGGCGTCGAGCAAACCTTGCCAGAGCCCCTGAATGGCGGCACGTCCCTCGACCGGCGGCATCTCCGGGGGAAAAACCCTGGCGTCGGCGGAGTAGATCGCGGCTGTTGCGGCCGCGTCCCCGCTGTCGAAAGCCTCTTCCCACTTGGCGGAAGCGGCCCTGAGCCCGTCGATGTCGGGGGCGGGGACTTCGTGCGAGTGGGAATGCTCGCCGGCGTGTTGGCACCCGAGCGTGGCCAGCAGCCCGGCGGCGACAATGACTACAGCGTACGCACGCATCTCGGTTCCTCCTTGATGGCCGCCCATTCTAGACCGGTCAGCCGTCCCGGGTGACCCCCGAATGGGGTGGAAATGGGGAGTGTCCCTATTGGTCGAGGTTCCTGAGGTCGCGGAGGCGGTTGCGGGCCTCTTTCGTGTAGGACGGATCCGTCTCGAGCCCCTCCCACAACGCGATCGCCTCCGGCACCATCCCGAGCTCCTCGTAGCTCATCGCGAGGTTCTTCTCGGCCGCGGCCCAGCCCGCCCGAAACGACAGCGCGGCGACATACTCGGACCGGGCCTTGGCGAACTCCCCGGCGAGGTAGTAGACGTTGCCGCTGCACAGCAGCAGCTCCGGGTTGTCGGGATCGACCTCCATCGCGGCGTCGAGGTATTGACGGGCAAGCTCGAACTCGTGGAATCGAATGTGGACGAGGGCGAGACCGGCGAGAGCCATGCTGTCGGTCGGGTCCGTCTCTACGGCGCGAAGAAAATGGTTCTTGGCGCTCTCGAGGTCGACGCGATTGTAGCTATTCCGAAGCCGAACACCGGGTTCGGGAAGGATGGGAAGCACCTCGGCGAGATCGTGTAGCGTCCCGGCGTCCTTGCGCACGCGGGCCAGATACGCCGCACCGAGGTTGACCTGTCCGGAGACACTCTGCGGAAACTCCGCCTGGAAGTAACGAAGATCCGAGATTGCTTGTTCGATCTCGCCGGCGCGTAACGCCGCGGTTCCGGAGTGGAAGTAGTCGATACACTGCGCGAGCTCATCCTTGAAGCTTTTTAGCGCCGCAACCCTGAGCTCGTAATCGAGATGGGACCCGTTTTGCCGCGGGGCCTTCGGATCCCGACCCATCTCCTCGAGCAGCCCGTGCGTCGCACTGAAGCTGAAATCCGCGCGCACCGCGTACAGGGCGCCGTACCGGTCGGCCGCCATCTCGTTCTCCTGATCGAACCTGCGCATCGCGGTCGCCAGCATCTTCGGTTTGAAGTCGAGTTCCAGACCGTACTCGAGTTTGAGTCTGTGGATCAGGTGACGCAGGGAGATGTGCGCAATCTCGTGTCCGAGAGCGAAGGCGACCTCGTTGTCCGGTAGCCTCGCGAGCCTTTCCGTCACACAGACCGTTCCACCGGGAAACGACCACGCCTGCAGCCCATCGCCCTGCACGATGATGAACTGATAGGACAGCCCCGGCCGATCCGAAAACCGCGCGACCTTTCTGCCGATCTCGGCGACCCGGACGATGAGGTTGCCGTCGGTTGTCGCCGCGTGTTTGTCCAGAAAGACTGTCCGGAGCTGCTCTCCGAGCTCGACCTCCTTCGCCGGAGAGACGATCACAGGCTTCCATTCATCGGCCGCCACGCACGTCGCGGCCGTGGCCAGCAC
>JBFJTV010000086.1:0-9104 GCA_041625075.1 Candidatus Polarisedimenticolaceae bacterium
ATCGGGCTCGTCGCTGACCAGGCAGCCGGCAGCCGCGAAGGTCCCCGAGCTCAGGAGATCGCCAAGCGGGCCTTTGACGAGGTCGTAAACGGTCCCGGATCCGGCCGTCGCGGCCTGAGAGTCCCAGGACAGCTGGAAGCCGCCGGTGATCGGGGCGATCGTCAGGTTCGTCAGCTCCACGGGAAACGATTGTGCGGTCGGGTCCGAATCGTTGCAGTCCGCTCCGGCGAGGGTCAGGTCGCGGTCGAAGTCGTCGGTGTCGTAAACGCCGAACAGGCCGCTGAAGAAGGGCGATTCCCGCTGGCCGCCCCACACGAAGAACGCCTCGCCGTTGCTCGCGGCGGAGTACCCCTTCTTGATGAAGTCGAAGCGGCCGTCGAGCCTCGTGCCCTGGGGCTCGGCCCGCGAGAGCCGGTAGAGGCTGTCGAAGGTCTGCCCCCCGTCCGCCGAGTGGCGGACCACCATCTCCGGCTCGCCGGCGCTGAAATCGCGCCAGCTCACCCAGACGTTCCCCTGGCCGTCGCTGACGATGCGGGATGTGTCACTCTGCGCGCCGGGGGACGGCGCGCCCGCCGTCAGGAACTGTTCGCCCGCCAAGACCCCGGTGGAGTCGTATTCCCGCAGAGCGATGCGGTTCGGGTTCCCGTTGGGCTCGGCCACGCTCTCGTCGGCCAGAAACAGGCAGCTCCCCGGCCCGGGCTCGGTGTCGAGGCACAGCACGCCCGATCCGGCGCCGTATTGGGCCCCCGCGCTCGTTTGGAACAGCGTCAGCGGTGTCAGCGTCCCTCCGGTGAACCTCCACCAGCGGATCCGTGGAAACGGGCTCGTGGGGCTGTTGGAATTCGCCACGACCGCCGCGTAGGCGCCCGTCGTGCCCGTGAGCGACTCGTAGCAGTCGAGCGTGTGCTCGAAAGAGCCTCCGTTTCCCATGTCGGGCATCATCTGTATCTCGGGCACGAAGGTGGTGCCCCCGTTGCCGCTGGCGGTCACGAACGTGGTGAACCAATTGCCCGAGACGTCCGGGGCGGCGAAGGCGACGAACACGGTGCTGCCGACCACGCAGAGCAGGGGATTGCGATTGAACCCCGTGAGGTTCGCGTTGACGAAGTCCGCGGGAGCGAACGTGTTCCCGCCGTCATTCGACTTGGCCAACACGATATCGGTCCCGTCGGCCCAGACCAGGTACACCTCGCCCGTGTCCAGGGCGACCAGGTCGAACTCGCTCTGGAACACCAGCCCGAAGTTCATCTCGGAGGCCAGCCACGTCTGGCCGCAGTCGTCCGATTTGTTGTACCGCAGCTCGACGTCTCCCGCGGCCTGGTCGATGACGGTATAGGCCACGTGCACGGCGCCGGCGGCGGTCGTCGCGAGCCGCGGCACCGCGGCGAACTCGTCGCCCGCCGTGTCGCTCACCCGTATCGGGGCGGAGAAGGTGTTGCCGCCGTCGGTGCTCACGGCGACCCGGATCTCGGGCTCCGTGCCCGAGCGAACCGCCATCGCCATGTAGACGTTCTCCGCTCCTGCGTCGCCGCACGCCGGCCCAACGGCGACGTTGGGAGCGTCGAACACGTTGCGATCGCGGTCGCCCGTGTCGGCGTCGATGCGTTGCTCGCTGGCGAAGTTGGGCGTGGCCGCGGCGGAGCGGTTGCTGTAAACGTCGAAGGTCGAGCCCGCGTTGCCACGGTTGTCGGCGTACACCAGAACGAGATCGTCGCTACCGACGGCGGTGAGGGCCGGAGTGCGGAGACTGGTACCGGCGGTCCCCGCCGCGGTACCGTCCACGCGGGTCTCCGAGCCCCAGCTCGAGCCCTCGTTCGTCGAGATTTGCACGAACAGATCGGTGAAACGGCCGAGATAGGTGTCCGAGCGGGTGTCGGTGTAGGCGATGGCGACGGTGCCCGCGTCGGTGCGGGTCACGCTCGCCGCGTTGATCCCGAGCACCGGATGACGGCCGGCCGAGGTCGATACCGTGCGGACGGGGTTGCCGTAGCTCGCCCCGTTGTTCGTGGAGCGCTGCGAGGTGAGATTGCCAGCGCCGTCGATGACGTGGATCACCACCGTGGCGTTGGTCGGGGATGCAAACAGCATCGGGAAAAGCTCGGTCCCCTCGCCGTTGAACGTCCGGTCGAGCACCAGGGTGAAGGTCTGCCCGGCGTCGGTCGAGTGCAACACGTACATGTGGTCGTTTCCGGCCGAGTCCCAGAGCGCGACGGCGATGCTGCCGTCGAAGGTGGATTGGATGATCGGGTTGGTCGAGTCGTCGCGGGCCGGCAACAGGGAGTCGAAGGTGGACTCGGCAGCGAAGCTGACGCCGCCGTCGGTCGAGCGCGTGTAGAACACCTGCCGACCAATGCCGCGGTCTTCGACGAACGCCGCGTGGACGATACCGGAGGCGTCGACCTCGACCCACAGCGGTGCGCCGAGCGTTCCGGCGCCGTCGGCTACACCGGCGTTGAGTCGGACCCGCGCGGTCCAGGTTTGCCCGGAGTCGGAGCTGACCCGAATGTAGGGGTCGCCGCCCCTCGCCTCGCGATAGATCACACCGACCACGCCGCTCGCGTTGGCGCTGATTCGGGCCGCCGGGGCGCGGCTGGCGAAGATGGATCCGTCGACGGTGTCGACGCCGTGCGTGTCGTCTCCTTGGCGGACGATGTCCACGGGAGTCCCCCAACTCACGCCAAAGTCATCGGAGCGGACGACCTGGAGCCCGAGATCGCCGGCCGGGTCGGCGACGATCGGAAGCAAGTAGACCGAGTCGCTTCCATTGTCGAGACTGAAGTCCACCTCGAGCGCGATGACCCCGAGCGCCGGTGGCCCGGTCGGTATCGTCGTTTCAGCCGTGAAAGTGGCTCCCGAGTCGGTCGAGGTCAGCGATTTGACGACGTGATCCTCCCAGTTGATCACGACGACACGGCCGTCCGTCTTGCCGGCGACGAAAGCGCCCATATCGCGTGCTGGATCGCGTGCGAGCAGGGCGGCCGGACGGATCTCGGCGACCGGCACGTCCAGGGGAAAGCTCATCGCACGCGGCAGCGGCGCATCGACTCCGCCCGCAGGGCCCGGCATCCCGCCCCGGAACGATCCGCGGTCGTGGCGTTTCGCCTCGAGCGCCGAGCTATGACCCGGGCCGGTCTGCGGCCTTTGGAGACCCTTGGGCGGTTCCTCTTCGGCGGCCCGGACGGAGAGGGCGGACGGCATCAAGGAGACGCCGACACCGACCGATAACAGGATTGCGAGTAGCTTGTTCAAAGTCCCCCCCCACCGACGAAACCGGGCACTGCGGCCCGCCATGCGGCGTAATGATACGCACAAACCAACCAGGCAACCGCAGTTTCGAGCCCGCAAAACCCGCGTCCCCCCGGCCCCGCAGACCATGACGGGAGCGCCCGACACCTGATGGCCGCCGCTTACGGTGTTGGATGCACCGATTCTGCCACAGTTTGTTGGGAGTGGGGTTGTATTCCGTGTCAGAGATTCCCCAGGAACTCCCGGAGCGTCGCCTGCAACTGGTCGTTGCACTCGACGAACGGGAAATGCCCGCAGTCGGCCAGCACATGCATTTGCGACCCCGGAATGGCGTCTCGAATACGGTCGGTCGCTTCTTCCGGAAGCACCTCGCTGTCCCCGCGAACGATCAGCGTCGGGCAGTGAATCTCCCCCAACATCGGATAGAGGTCGTACTCGCTGAGGTCACCGGCCAGTGCCTGGAGTCGCTCGCTACGTGCCATGAAGTCGTCCGGGAAGGACAGGTTCAGCTGCTCCACCTTACCCGGGTCGTGAAAATTGGCGGAGAGGAGAACCAGCATGAACTCCCTGATGGCGTCCGGTTCGCCTTGCTTGAAGGCTTCGGATTCAGCGATCTCCGCTTGGCGCCGACGGGCCTCGGGAGACAATCGTTCGGACAGGAGTTGATTGACCTGTCCCATGTACTCGCTGCTGGCGGCCGTGGAGTTGACCAGCATGAGGGAGTGCAATCGATCGGGATGACGCAGGGCGTATTGCATCGCCAGCATGCCCCCGAACGAGTGGCCCATCAGGTGGATACGCTCGACGCCGAGAAACTCGCGCAACCCCTCGATGTCTCCGATGAACTCTTCCAGCGTGATCTCGTCGGGCTCGAGGTCCGCCGACGACCTACCGCTTACCCGTTGGTCGTAGAAGACCAGGCGGTAGTCCGCGGCCAGCTCGGCCATCTGCGGCAGGAAATACGAGTGGTCGAAACCGGGACCGCCGTGCACGATGATTAACGGCTCGCCCCGTCCCATGGTCTTGACAAAGAGCTGCGTCCCGTTGATCTGCTGCAACCCCTCGACGTCGGAGGGCACATTGGCGCACCGGGCGAGGGCGGCCACGGCGAGCAGAAGCGAGAGCATCATTCGAGAATTCATGGCGACATTCTAGCTGAGGGTAAGATCAATCAAACCATCCGAAACCAACAGGGGAACACTGATGGGAAACCCACGGGTAAGCGACCGAATTGGTCCTCTGAATCGACCGGCCGATGGTGGATGATGGGCTCATGAGAGCGTGCGTCATCGGTGCGGGGGTCGTCGGTTGCTCGACGGGTCTCGAGTTGCGGCGCCGCGGCTGCGACGTGACGGTCGTCGACCGCAACGGCGACGTGGGTCACGGGTCGACGTCATCGTCGTGCGGCATCGTGAGGCGCTTCTACTCGCAGCCCGGGATGATTGCGATGGCCCACGAGGCCGCCTCGATCTGGGACGACTGGTCCTCGTATCTGGGTCCGATCGAAGATGACAAGGCAGTCTTCTTCAGACCCGGGATGCTCTTTATTCCCCCGCATGTCGATGACGGAGTCCGCGGCATCGTCACGCAGATGAAAGAGCTCGGCATTCGGGTCTCGCTGCTAACGGCCGACGAAGTCGCCGCGCGCTTCCCGTTCTTGGACACTGCGTCTCAATTTCCACCGCGCCCCCTGGAAGATCCCGACTTTCTCGAGCCGGGCGGTTCGCCGATCGAGGGTGCGGTCTTCGAAGAAGACGCCGGCTACGTGGTGTCCCCGGGCCTGGCCACCCAGAACCTGCGGTTGGCAGGGGAGCGCGATGGCGTCCGGTTCGTGTTGAACCGCGAAGTGATCAAGATCGGTAACAAAAATTCGGGTGGATTCGAGCTCGAGCTCTCCGAAGGTGACGCGATCGAGTCGGACGTGGTGGTCAACGTCGCCGGTCCACACTCCGCGCGGGTCAACCGCTTGGCCGGGGTGGAATTGCCACTCGAGACCCGGCCGTTGCGGCGTGAGGTTCACGCTCTGGCGAACCCCCTTCATGCGCAAGACGCGAAGCCCGGCATGCCCGTGGTCGGCGACCTGAACAGTGGGATCTACTTCCGGCCCGAGAGTGGCGGGAGCGATCTGATCGTCGGCACGACCGATCCCGAGTGCGACGGGCTCGAGTGGGTTGCGGACCCCGACGACTTTGACCAGGGCGTCACGGAGACCTACCACCAGCGCCAGTGTCTGCGTCTGATGAAGCGGTTCCCCGAGGTCCGGCTCGGCCCGTCTCGCGGTCTCGCCGCGCTTTACGACGTCACCGTGCGCGACTGGTATCCCGTCGCCGACCGGACCGATCTTCCCGGGTATTACGTGTGCATCGGCACCAGCGGCTCGTCGTTCAAGACCGCCCCGGTTCTGGGCCGTCTGATGACCGAGATCATCGATGCGTGC
Source organism: Candidatus Polarisedimenticolaceae bacterium (assembly GCA_041625075.1). Classification (GTDB taxonomy): domain Bacteria; phylum Acidobacteriota; class Polarisedimenticolia; order Polarisedimenticolales; family Polarisedimenticolaceae; genus JBFJTV01. Next base: position 5,684 of record JBFJTV010000086.1, read on the forward strand.
GAAGGCGGGCGCGACACCGACCGCGACCCGCTCCAACTGCGGCTGCCGCGCGCGGGCGTTACGGTCGACACACGATTCTTGTCCCGCCTTCGAGGCGAGATCCGCACGACGGGAACGGTCATTGGGTAGGAGTCATCATGAACAAGAAACTTCTCCTCCTTATCCTCTTTATGTTGCTCCTGGGTGCCACCCCAGGAATCGCGGCGCCCGGCACGGAGGGCTCCGACTGGCCCCAGTGGCGCGGCCCGCACCGCGACGCCGTCTCACGCGAAACCGGGCTCATCGACCGCTGGGGCGACCAGGGCCCCAAGGTCCTGTGGCGCATCGACGCGGGCCATGGCTTCTCGAGCGTTTCCGTCTCGCAAGACAAGCTCTACACCCTGTGGGACGAAGACGGAAAGCAGTTTCTGTTCTGTCTCGACGCCGCGACGGGCGGGCAGCTCTGGCGCCACGAGCTGGGGCCGGCCTTCAAGCATCACTACGGCGACGGTCCCCGCTCAACGCCGCTCGTCGACGACGGCGTCGTCTACGCCATCGGTACCGGGGGACTGCTCCTGGCCGCCAACCAGCACACGGGCGAGACCGTCTGGCAACACAACCTGGTGGGTGATTTCGAGACGGATCTTCCCTCTTACGGATACTCCTCCTCCCCGCTCGTCGTCGGCAAAACACTGATCCTCGAGGCGGGTGGCAAGAGCGCCGCCTTCGTCGCGCTCGACAAGAAAACGGGCAAAGTCGCGTGGACCTCGGAAAAGGATCAGCCGGCTTACTCCTCGCCGATCGCGGTCGAGGTCGCGGGGGTCAGCCAGGTGGTTTTCTGGAGCGCCCACGGTCTGCACTCGGTGGCGACAAGAACCGGCGAGGTGCTCTGGCGTTACTCGTGGGAGACGTTCTGCCCGGTCACCGGCGACCCCCTGAACACGGGAACACCGATCTTCATCGCCCCCGACCGCATCTTCCTCTCCAGCGGCTCGGGCGCGGCGGTGATCCGTCTCGAGCGCGCGGATGATGAATTCCGCGTCGAGGAGGTCTGGAAGTCGGACGAGCTGCGCAGCGACGTCAACACGGCGCTGTTCACCCTCGGTCACATCTACGGATTCGACCGCAGCACGCTGAAGAGTATCGACGCCGCCACCGGCGAGGTGAAGTGGAAGGCCCGCGGCTTTCAACGCGGCTCGCTGATTGCCGCCGATGGAAAGCTGATCGTCCTCGGTGAGCAAGGGAACCTGGCCCTCGTGACCGCAACACCCGAGAAGTACATCGAACAGTCGACCGCCAAGCTTCTCGAAGGCAGAAACTGGACTTCACCCACCCTCGCCGGTGGCCGCCTGTACTTGCGCAACCAGGAAGAGATGGTCTGCGTCGACCTGAGGAGCGAAGCGCCCTAGGGCACACACTCCCCGCCCAGGATCTGCGGATGACAGGCCGCCGCCCCCGCGGTCGGGCGCTCGCCGCCCGGCGAGCCGAGACCGTAGGATCCCTCTTGGTTGTAGTTGTGCGGCACCACGAGGAAGAACTTGTTCCCCGCGGGTGTGGCGATCGTTTCGGTCAGGTCCTGACCCGCGTCGCACACCGGCGGATCGGCGCTGTAATCCCAGACGCCAGCGGTCGCCAGCAGATCGAGATCGCCGATGTAGAGCGTGTAGTCGGTGTCGAGCAGTTGGTTGTTGCACTCCTCGCCCCAGCTCACGGTCAGGTTCGAAGCACCCGACTTGGCGACCATCAGCATCTCGGTGCCGCCGGCGCCGTCGGGGACCCGGGTGGGAAGCACCTCGGTGACGTTGATGCTGAAGCTGCTCGACAGCGGCAAGTCCGACGAGCCCTTCTTCCATACCACGATGGCCTGGTACGACCCGCTGAAGGTTGACGAGATGAACTGCTCGTCGCCCCCGGGTCCGTTGCTGTCGGCCGAGCCGATCGCGTCGGCCTTCCGGAAATGCGATCCACCGCCATCGTAGAGACCGAAGCCCAGGTCGGCTCCACCCGACTCGTTGATCAGATCGAACGCGAACGTCCGGCCTGCACCGGCGTTGAGCTCCAGGATGAAGATCACGCCGTTGCTAGGAATGGTGTAAGTCCCGAAGTTACCCGGCGGCGCCACGGTGGCGGCCTGGGTCACGTGGTGGATCGAGAAGTTGCCCCCCGCGGGCGTGTCGCTCCCCTGGATCACGCCGGGGTACCACTCGGTGTTCCAGCCGACGTTGTTGCCGTTGACCATCACGAAGTCGGAGATGCCCGGACCCGCGTTCGAAGTAGCCAGGCTCACGCCGAAACCGGCCGTGCTCCCGGTGTAGTCGTTGTGGAGCTGGACGTCGTAGTTGTCGGTCGCGTTGACCGCCATGATGCCGGTGGCGCCCCACCAGTCGGTCGTGTACGAGAAGCCGTCGCTGTTGAAGAAGACCGCTCCCGTCGTGTCGCGGTCCGGCGGCGCGGCGCGGGTGACCGGTGCGTCCGGCGCCAGCGCGAGCGGGCTGAAGACGTACTGCTTGTAGAAGGTGTTGTCGGTCTCGTCGGTCTCGGCCACGCCGTCGAGGACGTCGACGTCGATCCCCACCGTGTGCCGCCCGCCGCGAACCGGCGCCAGCAGCTGGTAGTCGAGGTTCCGGAAGGTGCCACCCGCGGGGATATCCGCCGTACCCTGCCACCACGCCCAGGAGACGCCGTCGACGTAGTACTGCGTGCGGTACGTTCCGCTGGCGGGGTTCGGACCGGCGTTGATCCCGGTGTGGTTGAAGTACGAGCCGGTCGAGTTGCCCGGGAGCGTCGCGGTGTCCGTGCAGGCGCTCGAGGTGCACCCCGTGGTGTTGCGGAGGACCACGGCCGAAGACCACCCGGCGGGCGCGTGCGGTTCGAGGTCTGGGAGCGTCAGACCCACGCCCACCGTGTAGCTGCTCGACACAAGCCGATCCGCCGAGCCGACCTTCCACACCGCGAGCCCGTACCACCCGGCCGCCGGGATCGTGACCGTGATCGTCTCGTCGCCCCCGGCAGCGGAGTCGTCGGAATACCCGCCCGACATGTAGTCCAACTTGCGCGCGTGAAAGGTGCCCGCGTCGTAGAGCGTGACGCCGAGGTCGGCGCCACCCAGATTGTCGATCGCGATGTCGTAGGTGCTTCCCGCCTCGTCGGGGCTGAAGTAGATCTCGTGCATGTCGAGGATCTCGCCGCTCCCGAGCGTGAAGGGTCCGTGAGTGCCCTGTGAAGGATTGAGGCTCGAGCCCACGGCGAACTCGACGACGACGCTCCCGGTCCCGGGCGTACCGCTCCCCTGCAGCACGCCGGGCCACTGCGTCGTGAGCTGGCCGACGTTGTTGCCGTTTTGAATCACGAAGTCCGACGCTCCAGCCCCCAACGACGAGTGAGCGACGTTGACGCCGTAGCCCGTAGTGCTCGTGGGCTCCTCGGTGTGAAGCCGGACGTC
>JBFJTV010000087.1:0-9059 GCA_041625075.1 Candidatus Polarisedimenticolaceae bacterium
GACCGCGCCGCGGTCCACCACATGGAGATGCGCATCGGCCCCCGCCGGATCGTCTCCGTGATCCAGGAGCGCGAGCAGGCCAAGAAGGCCTACACCAAGGCGAAGAACGAGGGTCGCAAGGCGGCGCTGATCGAGCAGGACCGACCGAACCTGTTCACGACGTCGGCGGCCAACATCAATCCGGGCGAGTCGATCGACATCACGCTCGAGTATCTCCAGGAGCTCGACTACGACGCCGGCGAGTTCAGCCTCGCCTTTCCGTTGACATTCACGCCGCGTTTCACCCCGGACGTCGTCGGCCTCGCCCCCGACCACGCGGGTGGGATCGTACCGGTATCGGCAACGGTGCCCGATGCCGCGCGGGTCACACCGCCGTTCGTCCACACCTCCTCGGCAACCGCGCCGCGGGCCCGCGTCCGGGCGAGGATCCGCATCGGGATCCCGCTCGACACGATCGAGAGCGACTCGCACGATCTCCGGACCTGGTGGGAGGGCGACACGCTCGTCGTCACCCCACATCACGACACCGTCGTCGCCGATCGCGATTTCCGGTTGCGCTGGCGCCCGCTCGTCGGCGACGAGCCACGCTCGGCGATGTTCATCGAGGACCACGAAGACGGCCGCTACGCGATGCTGATGCTGCTCCCACCGCTCGAGAACGCCGGCGCCGGTTACGGTCTTCCGACCGAGACCGTCTTCATCGTGGACGTCTCCGGCTCGATGGCCGGGCCATCCCTCGAACAGGCCAAGGAGGCGCTGCTCGCGGCGCTCGATCGTCTGCGGCCGGACGACCGGTTCAACATTCTCCGGTTCAGCGATCACGTCACGCCGTTTCGCGACGATTTCGTGCCCGCCTTCAGCCCGGACATGGACCACGCCAAGGCCTGGGTCAGCGCACTGACCACCGAGGGCGGCACGATGATCTACCCGGCCCTTCTCCGCGGTCTCGAAATGATGAAGGCGAGCGACACCGCTCGCGCCCAGCGGATGATCTTTCTCACCGACGGCGCGATCAGCAACGAGGTCCAGATCTTCCAGTCGATCGTGGACGAGCTCGGCGAGATCCGGTTGCACACCCTCGGCATCGGGTATGCACCGAACAGCTACCTGATGCGCAAGATGGCCTCGTTCGGGGGAGGGTTGTGCGACTTCATCGCCGACGCGAACACCGCCGAGAACCGCATCGACGCCTTCTTCGAGCGTCTCGAACGCCCGGTGATGACCGACGTCGAGCTGGCCTTTGAGGGCGTCGAGCCGCTGGAGGTCTACCCGCCGAGGCTCACGGACCTCCACGCCGGACAGCCGATCTTCATCTCGGCCCGTCTTCCGGCCGGAACCTCGCGCGTCCGAGCGGAGCTCGCGGGCTCCACCGTGGGCGGCGAGATCGGTCTCGCGATGGAGGTCGATCGTCTGGCGCCCGAGGACTCGGGCGTCGCCACGCGATGGGCGCGGGCCAAGGTCGCGTCCCTGGTGGACAGCCTCCACGACGGCGCCGACCCCGACGCGGTTCGAGACGCCGTCATCGCCGTCGCGCTCGACTTCCGTCTCGTGACGCGCTACACGAGCCTGGTTGCGGTCGAGGACTTCGCCAGCGCCTTCGACCCGGCGAAGCCCGTGCGTGTCGCCGGCGCCCTCCCCAAGGGCTCGCAACTCATGGGGGTCCTGCCACAGGGCGGGACGAGCCGACCGCTGCTGGTGCTGATCGGAGCGCTTCTGGCGCTCGGCGGCGCCGTCTTCCTGCTCGCCGCGTGGAGACTGTCGTAATGCGACCCAAAACCGTGGCCGCCGCCGTCGGGATCGCGCTCTTCGGGTCGGGCTCGGCTCTGCTCGGCCACGACGCTTACATGGAGGTCAAAGCGATCGTCGCCGAGCGGCTGATCGCACGCGCCTTCGACGAGCATCTTCTCGACGGGCTTCCGCACCGTCCGTGGTCGTGGGCGGACATCTACCCGATCGCGCGTCTCGACATCGGGCGTCTCGGGTTGCGGCGTCACGTTCTCAGCGGCGCCACGGGAAGCTCGATGGCGTTCGGCGTGGGCCACGTCGATGGCACCGCGCCGCCGAACACCGACGGCAACTGCGTGCTCGCCGGCCATCGTGACACCTGGTTTCGATTCCTCGAACGGCTGAAGCGGGGAGATCGGATCCGCGTGGACACGGTGGACGGCGAACGTGATTGGATCGTCGAGACCATCGAGATCACGACGGCGAGCGACACCGACGTCCTCGAACCGACCGCGCGCCCGCGGCTCACGCTGGTGACGTGCTATCCGTTCGACGGCCTCGTTCGCTCGCCGTGGCGCTACGTCGTTTCCTGCGTTCCCTCGGGGGGCGACGAGGGTGGGGGAGTGAGAACGGTGCTGCAGTAGGGGCAGACCTTCCAGTCGGGCGCCGTCGGTCGCTGACACCCCGGGCACGCGGTCTGCGTCGAGCGGCCGCAAAACGGACAGACCTTGAAGCCCGTCTCGATCCTCGACCCGCATCCCGTACAGCACGCCGTCGACGTTACCGGCGCGCGGCCGTTGGTCGCCGAGGCGACGATGAGATAGACGATCAGCCCGACGATCGACGTGAAGAAGACCAGCAACCCCCACAGCAGCCCGCTCATCCCGCGCCGGTTTGCGTCGAACCCGACCCAGACGGCGAGCGCGAGCGAGATCAGGGTGCCGAGGCTGAAGACCGGCAGGAAGGGGCGAAAGTCATGACCGCCCCATAGCCAGTGGCGGAAGCCGCCGAACCCGAATCCGAACGCCGCGGTCGCCCACGCGCACGCCAGAACGCACACCGCGCCGATCAGCACGATCACCGCGGTGTCGGTTTTTCCCCTGGAGCTCATCCGTTCACCTCCTGCGGACGCGCGGCTCGGCGATGCCGCAACAAAACCGGGAGCATCGCCGCGGAGCACAGTCCGAGATAGCCGATCACCGCGGGGAGCGCGACGGCGAGCGACCTCTCGGCGAGCGGAGTCTCCACGAGCCAGCCGGTCAGGGCCGAGATGATCGCGATCAGTGCCCCGACCGCGAGCGCGACCGCGGCATGGCGATGACGGAGGGGAGACCACACTCCCGCCGGACCCCGGAACGCGGCCCGCATCGCGGCGTCGAGCGCGGCGGGTGGCGCGACCTCGCGCGAGGCGCCGAGCGTTTCGGTCAGGCCTCGCAGCACGACGGCCTCGCGCCGGCACGACTCGCACGACTCGAGATGCCCCCGGACTCCCTCGTCCTCGCCGAGCATCATTTGTTCCCTGGCTTCCTCGCACGTCATGGTGTCCATCACAACACTCCTCGATCGTTCCGAGCGCGCCCGCCAAGCTTCGACCGGAGGATCGCCACCCCGCGGTAGACCAGCGTCTTCGCGGTTCCCTCGGGGACCACCAGGGCCTCCGAGATCTCGGCGTACGACAAACCCTGTTGGTGTCGCAGCAGCACCGCGCTCTTCTGCTGATCGGACAGCGACGTCATCGCCCGTTCGATCCGCTCGCCCAGCTCGATGCTCGCCGCACGCCGTTCCGGGTCGGGACGATCCGACGGCACGAAGTCGATCTTGCGCGCCTCGCCGCCATCGACCGGCGCGTCGAGCTCCTCGCCTCGGCGAACCGTATCGCGACGTCTGCGGTCGACGGCAGCGTTGGCCGCGATACGAAAGAGCCAGCCTCTGATGGTGCCTCGGGCGGGGTCGTAATCGGAGGCGATCTGCAAGACCTTCATCCACACCTCCTGGAAAACGTCCTCGGCCGCCGCGCGGTCGCGGAGCATCTTGACGAGAAACCCGAGCAACGCGGCGCTGTGTCGTCGATAGACCTTCATCAGCGCGCGACGGTCGCCCCGCCGGACCCGCTCGGCCAGCTTGCGATCCGCCTCTGCCATCGGTCCCGGCGCGCCTCCGCGGGTTCCGTCGACGACGTGATGTCGCTGCACGGTTCCCGCCATTGTCTGCGTCGAGGCGATCATCAACTCCACGGGGCAGGTACGCACGAGCCTCGCGGTCCGTTTCAAGGCCGCCGGACGCACGAGAATACGTACGGATTTCAACAAAAAAAGGGCCGGAGGCGCCGCCCCGGCCCGTTCCGCCCGCGTCAAAAAACGGTGAGGTCAGTTCTGGAAAATCTCCTCGACGGGGACGATCGTGACGTTGTCCGCGCTCACCCGGAGCGGGAAGACCTCGATCTCCTTGTCCTCGTCGAGAATCTCCGCCGGCTTCTCCGACGGGTACTTCTTGGGGCTCGGTGCGTCGCTCGCCAGCATCTCGCTGAGGTTCCCGGCGTCGCCCGTCACGATCGCGATCTTGATGTTGTCGAGCTGGAGGTACTTCTTGATCGCGGCGTTGACCTCCTCGAGGGTGATCTCGTCCATGATCGCGCGGAACTTCTCGAGATGCCCCTCGCCGTCGATGCCGTAAAACCGGTCGTCCACCGCGTAACCCAGCCGCGCGCTCGTCGTCTCGGCGAAGTGCAGACTGTACTTCTTCAAGAACTCGCGGGTCAGCTCGAAGTCCTCCTCGGTCATGCCATTCGTCACGAGCAAATCGAGCTCGCGGAGGGCCGCCCGCAGCGCAAACAGCGCGTCCTCGTTGGGGAGGGTCCGGATCCAGATCTCGAAGATCTGCTGGCGCCGTCCCACGTTGGTCGGCGGCATCTGCCGGAAGCCGCCGTTCGGAAAGACCTCGATGTACGAGTAGTCGCCGTAGTTCATCCCGCGCTTCTCGCGGATCACCTGGTAGAGGTGGCTCGACGAGTTGCGGTGCTCGCCCAGCCAAGAGTTGGCGATCCACAGCGCGTAGAAATCACGCTCGCCGCGTTGCAGATCGATCGGGAAGCCGAGGCTGATCGACGCGTCCGCATCGGGCTTCGAGACCAGTACGACGTGGCGGCCCTCGAACGGTGAGGAAACCGGTGCGGACGCCCGCTCGGGCGTCCCGGCGGGGAGCTGCGCTACGGCGCTCTCGAGAGCGGCGACGGTCGCGTCGTCGAATCCGCCACCCACCGCGACCACGGCGTTGTCGGGAGTGTAGAACTCGTTGTAGAAAGCCTTGATGTCCTCGAGCGTGATCGACGCGAGACCTTCCACCGTGCCCTGCGGCGGATGGGCGTAGCCGGTGCCCTCGAAGATGAACTGGTGCAACGCGGCCTTCCCGAGCTCCTCGTCCGAGGCGTAGCGCAGCTGATTCTTGAGAAAGTTCAGCGTGTCGCTCTTGACCCGATCGAGATCGTCCTGGTCAAACTTCGGCTTCAGGAAGGCATCGGTGTACAGCGTGAGGTACTCGTCGACGTTGTCGCGGTGCGTTCTGCCGCGGACGGTCGTCATCTCCTTGTCAACGTTCACGCCGTAACCCGAGGCCAGGGGATAGAGCTTCTTGAGGATCTCGTCGTAGCTGTTCTCTGTCGTCGAGCCCTCGCTGATCATCTGCCCGGTCAGGTAGGCGAGACCCTCCTTGCCGGCCGGGTCGTTCTGCGAGCCGACCTTGAACCACACCGTGAACGAGATCGTCGGATCGTCGGCAACCGGGAGAAGCACGGACGAGTCCTCCTTCGTCGGCGCGCAGGACGTCAACCCCACCAAGAGGACCGCGAGAGTCACCAGGCTTGCGGCGCGCATCAGTTGCTCCCCCTCAGGACGGCGATCGTGCGCCGGTCCGGGTTGAGATACTTCCTGGCGGCGGCCCGGACGTCCTCCGGCGTCACCGCCTCGTAGGCGAGGTAGATCTCGTCGATCACCTCGATCCCGCCCGTGGCCGAGATCAACCTGGCGAGAGAGCTCGCGACCTGATCCGGCGTTTCGAGCTGCATCAGGAACCCGTACTTCAATCGCGACTTCAGATCCGCCAGGCGTTGTTCGTCGGCCAGCGTCTCCTGGTACTCGGCGACGACGCGGTCGATCTCGGACTGGACGTAGTCCACCTTGGTCGGGTCCTTGACGCGCGTGATCACGCTCCACAACCCCGGATCGCGGTCGAGGTTCATTCCGGCCTGGAGAAACTCGACGACCTGCTCGTCGATGACGAGCTTCTTGTAAAGGTCGCTCGTCTCTCCGAAAGCCAGCTCGGCCAGGAGATCCGCCGCAACGTACGTCTTGTTCGCCGGGTCGAATGCGTCCACCTTGTAGGCATTCCAGAGGATCGGCAGCGACCGTCCCTCGTAGGGAACCTCGATACGGCGCTCACCCTTCTGCTGGGGCTCGGGTTTGATCTTGGGGGCGACGTACCCCGGCTCCCAGTCCGAGTAGTACTTCCGGACCAGGTCCATCGTCGGCTCGACCTCGATGTCGCCGGCGATGAACAGCACGACGTTCTCGGGCCGGTAGTAGCGCGAAAAGAACGACCGGGAGTAATCGAACATCCCCGGCATGGCCTTGATGTCCTCTTCGTAGCCCATCGCGAGGTGGCCGTAGGTGTGAACGTCGAAGGCCTCGGCGTACAGCGCCTCGAGCACGGCAAAGAACGGGCTCATGCGGTTCTTGCGATACTCGCCGTAGACGGCCCCTGCCTCGGTCTTGAACGCTTCCTCCGAGTACGACAGGTTCTGGAAACGGTCGCTCTCGATGTCGATGACCCGCTCGAGATCGTCGGACGTGATCGAGAGATGATAGGCGGTCAGGTCGTTGGACGTGTAGGCATTGGCGTCGGCGCCCATCTCGGTGACGATGTCGCCGTAGACGTCCTGCGGGTACTTCTCGGTCCCGCGGAACATCATGTGCTCGAAGAAATGCGCGAACCCGGTGTGCCCGGGTTCGTACTCGTCGCGCGCGCCGGTGCGCACGACGCTCCAGTAGGACACCAGGCCGTTCGAGCTCATCGGAACCAGGATGACCTTGAGACCGTTGTCGAGGACCTCGACGTGGCTCTCGTAGGGAAAGATCCGGCTCATGGGCTCCTCGTCCTGAGCATGGGCGACTCCCGTCAAGAGCACGCAGGCCACCAGAAACAGCAAGAATCGTTTCACCACGAATCTCCTTGCAGGAACGGGGTCCGTCTTACGAAAAAGATCGGGCATGATACACCACGCGGCCGTGCGGGGCAGGTGCGTCCGGTCCCCCCGGAGATGTGGTCCAATAGCTGCCGAAATGGCGACGAGGCGAGTTCCATCGACCCGCGTTCACGGTGACGTTCGCGGCCGGCGAGCGAGCGCGTGGGATGGCGTCTACCGCCTCGTTCGGAGGATCCCCCGCGGGCGGGTCATGACCTACGGGCAGATCGCGACGATGCTCGAGAGCCGCCTGTCACCCCGGGCCGTCGGCTGGGCCATGCACGGCTGTCCGAAGGGGGTCCCGTGGCAGCGGGTGGTCAACGCACAGGGGGCGTGCTCGACCGACCGGCTTCCGGAGCTTCCCGCCGGACTCCAGAAGGCCATGCTCGAGGACGAGGGCATCGAGTTCCGCGACAACGACACGCTTGACCTGAAGCTCTACCGCTGGACGCCGCCGGAGTGGAGACACGGCACCGACGCGCGAACCCGACGCACGCCGGCGAAAAAGAAGAAGACCTAGCGGATCTCAGCGCTTCTGAGCCATCGGACGGGCCGCGGGGGGTTCCTCTTCATTACTCGGGCCAGGTGGCGGCGATCATCTCGGTGTCGAGGTAGTCCTGAATCTCCACGATCTTGTCGCCCGCGGTCCGAAAGATGGTCACCCCACGGTTCGAGTACGGCTTGCCGGCTCGCGTCGTGCCCTCGTTGGTCCACTGGGCCACCGCACGATTGCCGGACATCCCGGCCCAGTGAACGGTGAACTTCAGTCCGTTCTTGAACAGACGCTGGTTCTGTTTCAGGAAGACCAGGACCTTGCGACGTCCCATGAACCGGCCGCCGAACCGTCGGCCCGCGAAGTCGAGCACGGCGTTCTCGTCCAGCCGCTTCTCGATACGATCCCACTCGCCGGCATGTACCTGATCGAAGAAAGATCGAACATCCGCTTCCGTCATCAAAGTGTCCCTATTCAAGCGGGGGTGTAGTCGAGATTGGGTGCGAGCCAGCGCTCGACCTCGGCAACGGTCATACCCTTGCGCGCCGCGTAGCTTTCCACCTGATCGCGTCCGATCTTGGCGACGGCAAAGTATCGAGCCTCGGGGTGCGCGAGGTACAGACCGCTCACCGATGCCGCGGGGTTCATGGCGAACGTCTCGGTGAGCGAGATCCCGGTCGTGCCCTCGACGTCGAGCAGCCTCCAGATCGTCGCCTTCTCGGTGTGATCGGGACAAGCGGGGTAACCGGGAGCCGGGCGGATGCCGCGGTAACGCTCGTCGATGAGATCCTGCGGCGACAGATTCTCGTCTTGACCGTAGCCCCACTCGCGCCGGACGCGCTCGTGGAGCATCTCGGCAAGGGCCTCGGCCAGGCGATCGGCGAGCACCTTGACCATGATCGCGCGATAGTCGTCGTGCTCGCTCTCGAACCGCCGGGCGAGCTCATCGGCGCCGATCCCGGCGGTGACGGCGAAGGCGCCGACGTAGTCCGGGGCACCGGAATCGACGGAAAGCACGAAGTCCGCGAGCGCGTACAACGGCTCACCGGCCTTCTTGGCAACCTGCTGCCGCAGCGTGTGGAGCCGCGCGATCTCCTCGGCCCGGCGGTCGTCTCGATAGACCACGATGTCGTCGCCGTCGCGGCCGGCGGCGAACAATCCGTAAACACCCGTCGCCTTCAACAGGCGTCCATCGACGATCTCGTCCAGCAGACTTCGGCCGTTGTCAAAGAGCTCGCGAGCCGCCTCGCCCCGTTCGGGATGATCCAAAATCGCCGGATACCTGCCCTTCATCTCCCACGCATGGAAAAAGGGAGACCAGTCGATATACGGGACGATCTCACCCAGCGGGACCTCGCCGCGCACCGTGGGGCCGAGGGTGTCGGGGCGACGCACGTCGGACGACTCGGGCGTCGCCGTATAACCCATCCCCGCCGCGTCGGAGTACGGCACGAGCGCGCTCGTTGTCTTGCCCTCGTAGGCGTCGCGGATCGTGGTCTGGTCTTTCCGGTTCGACCGCTCGAGCACATCCCGGCCGCCGGAGGTCAACGTCCCGACGACCTCGACCGCTCGCGAGGCATCGAGGACGTGAATCGTCGCGCCGCC
>JBFJTV010000088.1:0-9043 GCA_041625075.1 Candidatus Polarisedimenticolaceae bacterium
CCGTTCCCGATCGACTTGAAGGTCGAGGACATCCTCCTGCGCGGCATGCAGCGGCTCGACGAGACCCGTCGCATCCGAACCGTGTTCAACGACCCGGGCATCGTGCTGCACCGAACCGAGCGGGTGCCGCCCGCCGAGCTGACGCAGAATCGCATGGCGCGCCGGATCTACGACTCGGTCAACGGCGAGCGGACGGTCGCCGAGATCCTGCTGCACGCGCACGCCTCGGAGTTTCTCGTTACCAAGTTCCTGTTCGAGCTCTTCCGGAGCGGCATCGTCGAGATCACGCGCGTCAAGTCGCTGGAATCCGAAGAGCCCGCGACCCGCGACGTCGCGATCGAGCCCGACGAGACGAAAACCGGAGCGGCGGCAGGGCCCGCAGTGACCCCACCGGAGCCGAGCCCGCCGCCGGCCGCCGTCGCTGCCGAAAGCGCATCCGCGCCGAGCCCGCCCGTCGTCGCTCCCGAGTCCGCGACCGAGGCCCCGACGCACGCCGCCCCCGCGGCCGCGGTGGCCAAGCCACTCGTCGCGGGGAGCGAGATCCCGTCGGCAGCTCCCGAGACGTCCCTGACTGACGACGTCGGCGTCGTCGGCCGTCTGATGTCGCGCGGGGAGTACGAGGCCGCCCTTCAGATTCTCGACGCAAACTACAAGGCCAACCCCGGGGACGACGCCCTTCGACGGCTTCTCGCCGAGGCCGAGGCGGCGTTTCTCGAGAAGACCTACCGCTACCACCTCTCCCCCGGGAAGATCGTCAGGCTGGCGAAGCCGCCCGAGGAGCTCGAGGGCGAGCGGATGTCCCCCGAGGAGTTCTTCCTGCTCAGCAGGATCGAAGGTACGGCGTGGGACGTCAAGTCGATCATCCAGATCAGCCCGATCCGGGAGATCGACGCGTTGCGCACGATGAAACGGATGCTGGAGAAGGGGTTTATCGAGCTGAGCGACCCCGACTGAAAAACTCCCAGACGGGTGGCTACCCCCCCTTGCCACCCGGTTGGAGGCCGGTCTCCCTCGAAACGGAGGCCGGTCTCCTTTTTTTTGGAGGCCCGGGCCTCTCAGGCCTCGAGGACCACAACTGCCGCCGCCATGGTCGGTTGGTGCGTCAGGGTGACGTGAACGGTCTTGACCCCCATCTCGCGGGCGCGCTCGGCGGCGGCGCCCGTCAGCCGGAGCTCCGGGGGGTCCTGGCCGGCGCGGACCACCTCGATCTGGCGAAAGCCGAGCCCGCCCGACCACCCCGTCCGCAGGGCCTTCATGCAGGCCTCCTTGGCGGCAAACCGCGCCGCCAGCGCCTGTACGCGGTCCGCGCGGGACGCGCAGTGTGCGATCTCCCCGGGTGTGAAGACCCGTTGCTCGAAGCGGTCCCCGTGGCGCTCGAGCGAGTGTGCCAGCCGCCCCGGCTCGATCAGATCCAGACCGATCCCGACGATCATGCAACTTCTCCGTGGCGCCAGCGGACCGTGCTCGGACCGAGGCGAGCGCCCGCTCCGTAAGTCATCGCCGATGGTATAATAGGCGGCCTCGGAAACGGAGGTCCAAACTCGGAAGTCTCCTTTCATCAGCAACTTGGACCGCTCCGTCCTCCAGGATCGCGCGACTTGCAGTAAGAGCGAGGAGATCGTTCCGTGGGGCGGCCTGAGAATGAAATCTTCGATACGCTCGGGGCCGAGGCCCTCGCTCGGGCGCTGACCGACATCCTCGACCACACCCGGCTCGCAAGATTGGCGACGGCGAGCGGTCTCAGTTATCCCGGCATGCGCACACGCTCTCAGAAGCGCGAGCGCCTCCTTGCCGATCTCGTCGATCGCGCCGACAAGGAGGACTCGGCACGCAAGGCGATCCTCCGGACGTTGCGCAAGGAGACCGCGGCGGCGGCGCGGGCGTGGTCCCGACTCGATCCGGACGAGCGAGCTCGTCGTGTCGGTGACGACGACTTCCTGCTCGCCGACGGCAACCTCGGCGTGCACCTCTTCGTTCTCGCCAACGCCAAGCGATCAGATGCCGACGATGCGCTTCTCCACAATCTGCTCGGTCGGAAAGACCTCCGACCGTCGCTGGCATCGACCGAGCGGGTGGACGCGGCGGCGCTCGGCAAGGCACGCAAGGAGGTAACGCGTCTCAGGAAGTCCGCGACCGAGCTTCGCAAGAAGGTCGAGCATCTCGAGAGCGTGGTGGCCAAGAGCCGTGAGATTGACCGGCGGCTTCGCAAGGACCTCACCCTGCGCAAGGGCGAGCTTGCCGAATCGAGGATGTTGAACGAGAGGCTGCGGCGGGAGCTCGACGAATCGCGAGGCACGCCCCGCGCGCAGGTCCGAGCGAAGGCGGAAGCGGACTTCGACGCGCTCGTCAAGTCGGTCAAGAAGCTGGCGTCCGAGCAACGCAAGATGACGCACGCCGTCGAGAAGCTGCTGGAGGCTTCCCCCGCGGGGATCTCAGCCGAGTCGCTCGAGCCTCTCCGCAAGGCGCTCGAGGACCTCCGCAAGGAAACCGCCGCGCTTCGCAAGGATCGCAAGCGCGAGTCCGCCGATCACGACCGCCGGCTCGAGGAGATCCGGGCGGAGCTACGGGCGGTCCGCACGGCCGCCGGAAAAACCCCGCGGGCCAAGGCCGGCGGCACCAAGGGCACGGCGAAGCGCGTGGGTGTGTTCATCGACGTCCAGAACATGTACTACGCCGCGCGGCAGCTCAAGGGGAAGCTCGACTTCGACGCGTTGCTCGAGGCCGCCGTGCGTGACCGCCGTCTGATCCAGGCCACGGCCTACGTCGTCGAGTCCAAGGATACCGACCAGTCGGCGTTTTTCGCGCGTTTGCAGCAGCGGGCGATCACCGTCAAGAAAAAGACCCTCAAGGTGCGCGCGGACGGCTCGATGAAAGGCGATTGGGACATGGAGATGGCGCTCGACATGCTCGAGGCTGCCCCCAATCTCGACGTCCTCGCCCTGGTTTCCGGAGACGGCGATTTCACGTCGCTGGTCAAGCGCGTCAAGAGCATGGGCCCGCGCGTCGAGGTCCTGGCGTTTCCACGCAACACCGCGAAGTCGCTTCTCGAGGCAGCGGATCGATTCCAGCCGCTCGACCGCAAGTTCATGATCCGCGAACCGGCCGGGGCGCGGACGCGACCATCGAAGACCTCTTCCTCGTCGCGCTCGACCAAGAAAGAGACGTCGACCGAAGAGCGCGACAGCGCGCGGGCGGTCTAGCCCTTCTCGAAGCGGATATCGCCGCCGCGTTCCACTCTCAGATAGCGCCGATCGTCCTTCCAGTACGGGAGCACGAACGTCCGTCCCGGAGGTGAGGGTGGGCGGGTCTCGAGGTCCCTCTCGATGTGAAAGTGACCGAGGACCACCGCATCGTGGCCCGCGGCGTGAAACCCGGCGGCGTACGCGCGGACCTCGTCCTCGGGGAACGTGCGCTTCTGCTGCAGGTTCGTGGCCCGCATGCGGTTCTCGAGAGACTCGGCCAGGGCAAAACGCCGTCCGCGTGGAACGAGATTGAACAGCCGTCAGAACGGCCGCGATCGCGACAACCTACGCCACGCGCGGTACTGGCTGTCGCGGGTGTTCGCGAGATCGCCATGGACGGCGAGCACGTTGTGGCCGCCGAACTCCTCGACCAGCGAGCCGTCGGTGACGAGGTCGAACGCCGCGCCCTCGTAGAGCGATCCGATATGGAAGTCGCGGTTGCCCTCGACGTAGCACACGCGAACGCCGCGCTCGCGCATCGCGACCAGAGCATCGATGACGCGACGGTGGTGGGGCTGCTCGAGCTCGCGGCTTCCGATCCAAAGGTTGAACAGGTCGCCGATGAGAACCACACGCGAGACGGTCGGCGCGAGTCCCTTCAGGAACTCGACGAACGCGTCGAGATCCGGATCGTCGCGGTCGAGGTGGACGTCCCCGACGAACACGAGATCGCCCCCGGCGCCTTGCGGGCCCTCGCTCACGGGGACTCGTGCGCAACCGTGCGGCGAAGCTCGTCGAGCCGCCCGGCCGTGATCGCTTCACGGATGCGCCGCATCAGTCCGAGATAGTAGGTCAGGTTGTGGATCGTGTTCATGCGCGCGGCGAGAATCTCCTTCGACAGGAACAGGTGACGGAGATAGGCGCGGCTGTAGTGCCGGCAAGCTTCGCAGGAGCACGCCTCGTCGAGCGGCCGCGGGTCGTTGCGGTAACGGCTGTGCTTGATCTTGACGAGGCCCGTCGAGGTAAACAGCGTTCCGTTACGAGCATTTCGGGTCGGCATGACGCAATCGAACATGTCAAAACCCGCGGCCACCGCCTCCACGAGATCCTCCGGACGACCGACACCCATGAGGTATCGCGGGCGATGTTCGGGAAGGAGGCCCGCGGTGAACGCCGCCGCCGCCAGCATCTCGTCCGGCGACTCGCCGACGCTGAGGCCCCCGACGGCGTAACCCGGAAAGTCGAGCTCGAGCAGCGCCGAGGCGCTCTGCCGTCGAAGACCCTCGTCGACACCGCCCTGCACGATCCCGAAGACGGCGCCCGGTCCGCGATAGGCGTCGAGGCAGCGACGCGCCCACCGGGTGGTGCGCTCGATCGCTCGCTGGATCGCCTCGGACTCCGCGGGCAGCGCCGGGCACTCGTCGAGCACCATCGCGACATCCGACCCGAGTGCGGCCTGGATCTCCATGCTCGATTCCGGGGTCAGGCGCTTGAGCGAGCCATCGAGGTGCGAGCGGAACTCGACGCCATCGTCATCGACGCGCCGGAGGTCCGCCATCGAGAAGACCTGGTAGCCACCCGAGTCGGTCAGGATAGGACCGTCCCAGTGCATGAAGCGGTGGAGCCCGCCAAGCTCGGCGACGACTTCGTGTCCGGGCCGGAGAAAGAGATGGTAAGTGTTCGACAGCACGATCTCGGCACCGCACGCCCGCAACTCCTCGGGCGTGACGCCCTTGACCGACCCGGCGGTCCCGACCGGCATGAACGCCGGCGTCTCGACCTCGCCGTGGGGCGTCAAGAGCATCGCGCGTCTGGCCTTGCCGTCGCGGTCCCCGACCTCGAATGCGATCGCGCTCATGCAAACGACCCTATCACCATGGCATCGCCGTACGAGTAGAAACGATAGCCCCTTTCGATCGCCTGGCGGTAGGCATCGAGGATGCGCGCTCTCCCGGCGAACGCGCACACCAGCATCAGGAGCGTCGAGCGCGGCAGATGAAAATTGGTCAGAAGCACGTCCACGACGGAGAACTCGAAACCGGGATAGATGAACAGCTCGCAACGGCCGCTTCCGGCCCGGACCCGGCCCTCGCCCAACGCGCAGCTCTCGAGCACACGCGTCACGGTCGTTCCGACGGCGACCACGCGACCGCCGCGCTCTCGGGTCGCGTCGATCGCGACGGCGGTCCGGCGGGGGAGGTCGTAGGATTCGGCGTGGATCCGGTGGTCTTCGACGTCATCGACACGAACGGGTTGGAAAGTCCCGAGACCGACGTGGAGCGTGAGCCATGCCAGCCCGACCCCGCAGCGCTCGACCCTCTTCAGCAGATCGTGGGTGAAATGCAACCCGGCCGTCGGGGCGGCGACCGCCCCGGAGTGGCGGGCGTAGATCGTCTGGTAGCGATCGCGATCGTCGTCGCCCCGGGGATCGGCAGTTTCGCGTTGGATGTACGGGGGCAACGGCGGGCGGCCGAGCCGCTCCATCTTCGCTTCGACGTCTCCCGACGCGGACTCGAACGTCACGAGCCAGCGATCGTCGTCGCGCTCTTCGATCGTCGCGTGCAGACCCTCTCCGAGATCGACGGCCGTCCCGGGCCGCGCACCCTTCGATGCCCGGACGAGACACCACCACCTACCGGCGTCGTGCGGCTCGAGCACGAACAGCTCGATCCGCCCCCCGGTCGGCTTCTTTCCGGTCAGCCGCGCGGGGAGGACGCGCGTGTCGTTGAGAACCACGAGATCGCCCGGCGAAAGCAGCCCGGGGAAATCGGTGAAGACGCGGTCCTCGACGCCACCGGTGTCGCGATCGAGCACCATCATCCGCGACGCGTCGCGGCGCGGCGCGGGCTCCTGGGCAATCCGGCCCTCCGGTAGCTCGTAGTCGAAGTCGGAGACTTTCACGTTCGGCCGATCATCTCGCGAAGGACACCCAGATTGATACGGTCTTCGGACAGATCGGCTCCCTTGGGGGTTTCGAGAACCATCGGGAGCGAGCGAAACCGGGGGTCGTTGAGGATGAGACGGAAGGCCTCCAGCCCGACCTCGCCGCGTCCGATGTGCTCGTGACGGTCGCGCCGGCTCCCAAGGGGGTTTTTCGAGTCGTTGAGATGAAAGGCTTCGAGCCGATGCACCCCCACCACGCGTTCGATCCGGCGAAAGGTCGCACGGTACGAGCGCGCATCGCGGAACTCGTGGCCGGCCGCCAGCGCGTGACATGTGTCGAAGCAGATCCCGAGCCTTTCGGCGCAGCGCGCCCGGTCGAGCACCGTGGCGAGCTCGTCGAAGTCCGCGCCGAGAACGTTCCCCTGCCCCGCCGTGATCTCGAGCAGCACGCGGACGCGGCTGCGTCGCTTTGCGGCCTTCTTTCCGCGTGGAGCGCACACCCGGTCGAGGGCGCGCGTTACCCGCCGGAGCCCGGACTCGACACCTGCACCGCCGTGGGAGCCCGGATGCACGACGAGGCGAGGTATCTTCAGCTCGGCGCAGCGATCGATTTCGGCGCCGAGCGCCTCGATCGACCGTTGCCACAGCTCGTCACTCGGAGACGCGAGGTTGATCAGATAGCTCGCGTGGGCGAGCAGGTGGTTGCCGAGCCCGGCCTCGGTCGCCGCGTCGCGGAACGCTTCGCTCTCTTCGGCGTCGAGCGGGGCCATCCGCCACTGTCTGGCCGACTTCACGAAGACCTGGAGCGCGGTGGCCTCCACCTCGCGGGCGCGATCGACGGCGCGACGGATCCCCCCCGCGATGGACATGTGTGCGCCCAGTGGCGGCCCCTCACGCATCCCCCATCATAACGGGGACGTGTACCAAACGCGGGATTTAGGGACACCTTAAAACATCGTTGGCGACGTCAGTACGAAAACTGGAACGTGTTTTAAGCTGTCCCCAAAACGGCGGTTTGGTACACGTCCCCAGTCAAATGAGGAAGCGGAGGGCGAGCGAGAGCAGCCCGAGCGTGGCGGCGGCAACGGCTCCCCACGCGATCCATGGGCGAACGCGTCTTGTCTTCGGGGCCTCTTCGGCCGCATCCGTGAGCCTTAGCTCGTCGAGCCCGTCGGGGATCGCCATGAGGCTGGTGGCCCGGCGGAACACCTCGCGGTTGACGCGCAGAGCCTGCACGCGGTCGACCCGACCGTAGAGCGCGCGTTCGAGCTTACGGAGCCGGTAGCACGCCGGCGGGTGCCCCATGGCGCTCTCGGCGACGATGGCATCTCCCGATTCGCTCGCCACACGGAGACGCTCGAGACATCGCCTCGCGGACTCCGGGTCGTAGCGCAGGGCGAGCATCGCGTCGAGCGCCGTGGTGTCGGCCGCCTGTTCGCGGCGACGCCCGTATCCTAGACGGATCAGATCGACGGCGGCGGCGGCCCATCCCGACTGGTCTCCGTTTGTGGTCGGGCTCGCCACGGCCGAGAAGCCGGCCCGCACCAGACGCTGCGAGATCTCGCCCGAGGCAGCGTGCGCCAGCTCGTGGGCGAGCACGAAGGCGAGCTCGGCCTCGTCGTCGAGAAAGCACAACGCCCCGAGACTCATGAGTACGGTGCCCGACGGCAACGCGAGCGTCCGGAAACGCGGCTCGTCGAACAGCACGACACGCGGCGTCGTGGGCGCGCCGTCGATGTGCTGGGCAAGCCGGGAGAGAATACCGTCGAGATAGTTGCTCAGATCTCGCGATCCGACAAAGCGCCACGTCGCGTCGAGCGCCGTTCGGGTCTCGGCCTCCGCGGCCTCGACGACTTCGGGACCCGGGACGACCGCGGCGAGCCGGGACTCACGGCAGGAAGCACACTGCTGGCCACCGTGCGGCAGGATCCGGGCATCGAGAAAGGGCTGGCCGCATTCCTCACAGCCGAACACCAGGCGAGGAGGACACTCGTCCGTCGTCGCGCGCGTTCCGCAACGCATGCACCGCCGGATACGGACGTCGCCGAGCGCTCTGGCCTCGATCGTCGGGGAGCGTTCCCAGGATTCCTCGCACCGCGGACAACCTTCGGAGTCCTGGGGAGGGAAAGAGATGTTCAGTGACTCGTTCGCTTCCACCGGAGACCTACCCACGTCACCACGACGGCCACACCCGCGGCAACCAGCACCGAGCGGGTGAACTCCATCACGGGATACTGGAACACGAGCGCCCATCCGGTCGCCGCGCCCGCGGTCAGGCCGACGAGCACCTTGAAGAATGGACGGACCCCGGCCCCCTCACGGCTGGCTTCCGTCCCCTCGTCTGCCACGATGGCCGGCGTCTGGGGCGCGGATTCCACATCGACGAGGTAGGTCATCGCGGATCCGCCCCGGCCGTCGAGCGCGGTGTTCTCGAGGTGCGGAGCGAGCGACGGATCGTCCATGCCGATGTGCATCCGCGTCCCCGTGCCGACCGCCGACGCGGCCCCGGGGAACGTCGGGACCGGGCCCCCGCAGTGGGTGTCGAGCGATGTGCGGTGGACGACGCGGTACCGGCGCCGCCCGGCGCGAACGGGAAAAACCGACTCGCAACGCGAGCAGCGGGCGCTCACCCCTCTTTGCGCGGGCGCGATCGCGTGGCGGTATGCGGTTCCGCAGGACGGACAGTCGATGATCACCGGCTCGACCCCTCGCACCAATGAACGGTTGTCTCGGAAGAACTTAGGGTCGGCCCGAGGGGCGGTCAAGAAAGCCATGGAGGGCGCTCCGAGCGCTGTGGTATAGTCCCGGTTTCTCTGTAAACTCCCGCATCCAATGAGGATCGCGGACCGCAAGGGGTCCCGCTTCCCGCGGATGCGGGCGGTGTACGCCAGCAGTTCGCCAAGGGAGCCCATTCATGAGCGCTTATGCCACCGACGACATTCGGAATGTCGCGCTCCTCGGTCACGGGGACTCGGGCA
>JBFJTV010000089.1:0-9043 GCA_041625075.1 Candidatus Polarisedimenticolaceae bacterium
CGACGACCTCGGCGTCGATGCCGTTCGTTTCGAGATAAGAACCGATCTCGTCCAGCGATCCGCCCAGCCGGTTTTCTTCGTTATAGGCGGGGACCACCACCGAGAGGTACGGGCGGCCGAGGCGTGGGTTCCTCATCCGGACGCGGGTACGGGCTCCCGCCCGGGATCAGCTCTGACCGGGGATCTTGAGCGATCCACCGCTTTCGATGAAGTCGTCGTAGGCGACGGCCTTGCCCTCGTGGATGATGAACAGCCTCGGGTACTGCACGACGTCGCCCTTACGGTCGAAGGCCACACGCCCCGTGGGGCCCTTGTAGTTCTCGAGCTGGGCCAGACCGAGCTTGAGATCGTTGATGTGCGCCGAGCCGCCCTGTTTCATCGCCGCGTAGATGATCTTGAGCGCGTCGTAACCGTAAGCGGCGAACGGCTCGGGGTCTTCGTTGTACTTCGCGCGATAGGCTTCGACAAAGCTCCTGACCGCTTCGTCGTCCGAGTCGATGTCGAACGTCGTGGGCCGTGGAAAGACGAGGTTCTCGGCAGCCGCGCCGGCCAGTTGCACGAGATCGCTCTTGATCGATGACGACGCCAGGACGACCGCGCCGAGACCGCCGCCGCGCACGGTCTTGAGCAGCTCGGAGACGTCCTCGAGGTAGCCGATGGCGTAGATCCCGTCGAGGTCCTGTTCCTTGAGCTCATCGACCATGGCCTGGAAGACGTCGGTCTGGCCTTCGTCGAAGTCGTAGGTCGCGACGATCTTGCGATAGGTGCTCGGGTACTTTTCGGTGAAGACGGTCTTGTGGCCCGCACCGTACTCGTCCGAGACGGCAAAGACGGCGACGTTCTCGAGACCGAGGTCGCGCGCGAAGTCGGCCATCGCGGTCGCCTCGACGATGTCAGAGGCGTAGTTGCGATAAACGTACTCGCCGAGCTCGCTGATCTCCGGCGCGGAGGCGGTCGGGGAGATCATGATGACTTTCTTTTCCTGGCAAACAGGACCGATGGCGAGCGTCACGCGGGACGATACCGCGCCGATGATCACATCGACGTCGAACTGCTCGATGAGCTCGAGAACGGCTTGCACCCCCTGGTCGGGGTTGGTGCCGTCATCGCGGTAGATGAGCTTGAAGGGCGTGCCGTCGAGGCCGCCTTCATCGTTGATCTCGGTGAGAGCGAGGTCGAGACCCTTCTTGACGTCGTCGCCGTAAACTCCCGCGGCGCCCGTCTCGGAGATCACCGCGCCGATCGGGATTTCGCTCGGGGCACATCCGATCAGGCTGAGCGCCCCCGCGGCCAGAATCAGAATGGTGAAGCGGATACGGTTTCCCATCGCTTCTCCTCCCCAGACCCGGTGCGGGCGGGCAAATCACTCGTCAAGGATACTACCGAATGCGACCACCCACCTGAATCCGCGTCACAGCACGCTTCAGCCGGGCACCGGCCTCCAGCAGATCCTGGTCGTCGCCCTCGCCCTTGAGAGACTTTTCGGCCACGTCCCGTGAGCGTTCCGCCCGGGCGACGTCGATCTCCTCCGCCCGCTCGGCCGTTTCGGCGACGATCGAAACCCTGTGGGGGAGCACCTCGGCGAATCCGCCGGAGACCGCGAGGAATCGTTCCTTGCCCCCCGCCTTGTAGACGACCTCACCCGGAATGAGGCTGGTGAGCAACGGGGCGTGGCCCGGGAGCACTCCGAGGTAGCCCTCGGTTCCGGGCAGAACGACCTCGTCGACCGTTTCGGAGAGAACCAGTCGCTCGGGGGTCACGATCTCGAAGTCGAGCTTGTCCATCCTGGTTTATGCCGCGGAGGCCTTGATCTCTTCGGCTCGCTCCAGAACGTCTTCGATCGTCCCCTGCAGGTAGAACGCCTGCTCGGGAATGTCGTCGTGCTTGCCGTCGATCACTTCTTTGAAGCCCTTGATGGTGTCCTCGATCTTGACGTACTTCCCGGGGATGTTGGTGAACTGCTCGGCGACGTAGAAGGGCTGTGAGAGGAAGCGCTGCAGCTTCCGCGCCCGCGCCACCGTGACCTTGTCGTCCTCGGACAGCTCGTCCATCCCGAGGATCGCAATGATGTCCTGGAGGTCCTTGTAGCGCTGCAGCACGCCCTGCACCGCGCGAGCGGTGTTGTAGTGCTCCTCGCCGAGAAGCCGCGGGTCGAGGATGCGCGAGGTCGACGCAAGCGGATCCACCGCCGGGTAGATGCCGAGCTCGGCGATCTGCCGTGAGAGGTTGGTCGAGGCGTCGAGGTGGGCAAAAGTCGTCGCCGGCGCGGGGTCGGTGTAATCGTCGGCCGGGACGTAGATCGCCTGGACCGACGTGATCGATCCCTTCTTCGTCGAGGTGATGCGCTCCTGAAGCTCGCCCATTTCGGTGGCGAGCGTCGGCTGGTAGCCGACCGCGGAGGGCATCCGGCCGAGAAGCGCTGAGACCTCGGACCCGGCCTGCGTGAACCGGAAGATGTTGTCGATGAACAGCAGGACGTCCTGGTTCTTGACGTCGCGGAAGTACTCGGCGACGGTCAGGCCGCTGAGCGCGACGCGCAGCCGGGCGCCCGGGGGCTCGGTCATCTGACCGTAGACCAGTGCGGCCTTCGACTTCGAGGGTTCCTCGAGGTTGATGACGCCGGTTTCCTGGAACTCGAGCCACAGGTCGTTGCCTTCACGGGTGCGCTCGCCGACGCCGGCGAAGACCGAGAAGCCGCCGTGCTTCAAGGCAACGTTATTAATGAGCTCCATGATGAGCACGGTCTTGCCCACACCCGCGCCGCCAAACAGCCCGGTCTTACCGCCCTTCATGTAGGGCTCGAGCAGATCGATGACCTTGATTCCGGTCTCGAACATCTCGATCTCGGTCGACTGTTCCTCGTAGCTCGGCGCCTCGCGGTGGATCGGCCACTGCTCGGAAGTCTGGACCGGGCCGAGCTTGTCGACGGGCTTGCCGATGACGTTGATCACCCGGCCGAGCGTGGCCTCGCCGACGGGAACGGTGATGGGCTGCCCGGTGTCCTCGGCCTTCATCCCGCGCACGAGACCCTCGGTGGGCTCCATCGCGACGCAGCGCACGCGGCCCTCGCCGAGGTGCTGCTCGACCTCGGCGATGACGTCGATCTCGAAGCCGGTCTCCTTCCCCTCGTCGCGGATCCGGAGCGCGTTGTAGATCGGAGGAAGCAGCTCCTCCGCAAATTCCACGTCGATCACCGGTCCGATGACCTGGACGATCTTCCCGATATTGGACATCTGCCGTTCTCCTGATCAGCCGAGCGCCTGTGCCCCCGACACGACCTCGATGATCTCGGTCGTGATCGAGGCCTGCCGCACCCGGTTCATGTGCAGGGTCAGTTTGTCGATCAATTCACCGGCGTTTTTGGTCGCCGCGTCCATGGCGGTCATCCGCGCCGCGTGCTCGGCCGCGACGGACTCGAGCAACGCTCGAAACGCGCGCACCTCGACGTAGCGCGGGAGCATGAGATCGAACAGCGTCTTCGGGTCCGGCTCGTAGAGGTAGTCGTCGGCCTCGCCGCTCTCGAGCTCCGCGGGCTCGATCGGCAGAACACGCTCGACGACGGGACGCTGCTGGATCGCGGACTTGAACTCGTTGTAGGCGACGTAGATCTCGTCCACCTCGCGCTTCTCGTAACGATCCATGAAGTATCGCGCGATGTCCGCGACGAGCGGGTAGTCGAGATCGCGGAAGACGTCGAACCACGTGCGGCCGATCATGTACCCCCGGCGCTTGAAGTACTCGTTGCCCTTCTTGCCGATGGTGTGGACCGTTATCTCGCGGTCGCCGAGCCCCCACAGAAACTCCTGCGCGGTGCGGCAGATGTTCGCGTTGAACGACCCCGAGAGACCGCGATCCGCGGTCAGGAGAATCATGTCGATCCGCCGGTTGCCGTGGACTTGCAACAGCGGGTGCAGCTCCGGGTTGGCGCGTGCCGCGAGCGACTGCAGCACGCTGATGACCTTGGCCGCGTAGGGCCGGGCGCGCAGCATGCGTTCCTGCGCCCGACGCAGCTTGGCCGCGCTCACCGTTTTCATCGCGCGGGTGAGCAGCCGGGTGTTCGAGATCGAACGGATGCGCCGCCTGAGGTCCTGAGTCTTCGCCATGCGTCCAGGTCTCTGATCTTTAGCTCGCCGCCGGCTCCAACGTCGCGGCGAACTCTTCCTTGAACTTGTCGAGCGCCTCTTTGATGCGGGCCTTGAGGTCGTCGTCGAGGGTGCCCCTTTCGACGATGTCCCTGAGGATGTCCGCGTGGTGCAGCTCGAGATAGGCGTACAGATCGCTCTCGAACTTGAGACAGGCATCGAGGGGTAGATCGTCGAGGTAACCGTTGGCGCCCGCGTAGATGATCATGATCTGCTTTTCGACGGGTTGCGGCGCGTACTGGCCCTGCTTGAGGATCTCGGTCAGCCGCTGACCGCGGTTGAGCTGCGCCTGCGTCGCCTTGTCGAGATCCGAACCGAACTGCGCGAACGCGGCGACGTCGCGGTACTGCGCGAGGTCGAGCCGCAGCGTTCCCGCGATCTGCTTCATTGCCTTGATCTGGGCATTACCGCCCACACGCGAAACCGACAGACCGACGTTGACCGCCGGGCGCACGCCCGAGTAGAACAGGTCGGCCTCGAGAAAGATCTGGCCGTCGGTGATCGAGATGACGTTGGTCGGGATGTACGCCGAGATGTCGCCCGCCTGGGTCTCGATGACCGGAAGCGCTGTGAGCGACCCGCCGCCGTTGTCGTCGTTGAGCTTGGCGGCACGCTCGAGGAGCCGCGAGTGCAGGTAGAAGACGTCGCCCGGGAAGGCCTCGCGGCCGGGGGGGCGGCGGAGCAGCAACGAGATCTCGCGGTACGACGCCGCGTGTTTCGACAGATCGTCGTAGATGCACAGCACGGCGCGGCCGGGATTGTCCTTGCCCGCGGGCTTGCCGTCGGCGCCGTGATACATGAAGTACTCGCCCATCGCAACGCCCGCGTACGGCGCGAGGTACTGCAGCGGAGCGGGCGTCGCCGCGGCGGCCGCCACGACGATCGTGTGATCCATCGCGCCGTATTCCTCGAGCGTCTTCACAGCGAGCGCGATCGTCGACTGCTTCTGGCCGATGGCCACATAGATGCAGATGACGTCCTTGCCCTTCTGGTTGATGATCGTGTCGAGCGCGATGGCGGTCTTGCCGGTCTGGCGGTCGCCGATGATCAGCTCGCGCTGTCCCCTTCCGATCGGGATCATGCTGTCGATGGCCTTGAGACCGGTCTGCAGCGGCTCCTTCACCGGGGTGCGGTCGACGACACCGGGGGCGATCTTCTCGATCGCCATGGTGTGCGTCGTGGCGAGCGGGCCCTTGCCGTCGATCGCCTGACCTAGCGGATCGACGACGCGGCCGACCATGCCCTCGCCCGCGGGCACCGACATGATCTTCCTCGTCCGGCGGACCTCGTCGCCTTCCTTGATGAGCTGCGCCTCACCGAGCATCACGGCGCCGACGTTGTCCTCTTCCAGATTGAGCGCGAGACCCATGACGCCGTGGGGTAGCTCGAGCAGCTCGCCGTACATCACCTTCTCGAGACCGTAGACGCGGCCGATGCCGTCGCCCACGGAGAGCACGGTGCCGACCTCGGCGAGATCGGTGTGGCGGTCGTAGCCGTCGATCTGTTGCCGGATGATCTTGCTGATCTCGTCGACCTTGATCTCCATACCTTCCTACCTATCCCTCGGACATCCTTCGGCGAAGGAGGTTCAGCTGGGTCTTGAGACTGCCGTCGTACACCTGCGATCCGACGCGCGCGACGGCGCCACCGATCAGACTCGGTTGGACGTTGACGGTCAGGCGGACCTCGCGTCCGGTGACCTTTTCGAGCGTGTTCTTCGTCGTCGCCTCCTGGTCGGCTGACATCTTCATGGCGGTGTCAACCGTGACGGCGACGATTCCGGCCGCCTCCTCGAGCACATCGCGGTAGGCGATGGCGATCGAGGGTAAGTGACCGGCCCGACCCTGGTCATTGACCACACCGAGAAAAGACTTGACCTTGGCCGGTGCGTGAAAGTTGTCGGCGATAGCTTCGAGCACCGCCCTGCGTTGCGACCGCGTGTACGCCGGGTTGAGCAGAACGTCGCGTAGGTCGGGCGAGCGCTCCATCGCGTCGGCGAGAGCGGTGAGGAACTCCGATGCTTTTCGTTGCGTGTCGTCGTCTGGAAGGGCGGAAAGAAGCGCCCTCGCGTACCGCATCGCGAGCTTCCTGTCCTTCATTCGCTTCCTCTCAGCCCTTCCGGGCCGGGATGGTCGCTACGGCGATGCCGGTGGGACGCGGAGAATCTGGCTAAACCCGTTTCCCTTGTTGAAGATGGCGGAAAGTAGCACACGCCAAGGAACAGGTCAACAGAACCGGGTGTCAGATCGCTGGCGTGGTCTTGTGTGTGCCCCGCCCGCTCCCGACGTCAGCAGGTCACGATGCGGGGTCGGTGGGATCGGTTTCGGGGGCGTTGTCGTCGGTGGTGTCGTCGGTGGTGGTGGCGCCGACTTTCTCGTCGGCAGTCGGGGTCGCCGCCTCGGACTCTCTCTTCATGTTGACGGTTCCCTCGAACCGGCCGCCGGGCGCGACCACGAGGCCCGGCTTCGTCATCGTGACCTCGCCGAAGACCTTGCCGCCCGGTTGGATCTCGAGACGGTCATCGACATGGAGCTTCCCCCGCACCGTTCCGCTGACCAGGAGGTTCGTCGCCCGGAGATCGTCGGCCTCGATCTCCCCCGGGGGTCCGACGATGAGCGTCGACTTCGAGTGGACCCGGCCGGCGACCCGGCCATCGACCCGGAATCCGCCGTCGAGCATGAGGTCGCCGGAGAGGGACGTACCCTCGGCGATGAACCCCTCGATGTCCTGGTCCGCGAGGATCGGCATCTTGCCGCTGCTCTTCCTGCCCATCGGATTGCCCCCAAAGAGTCCGGCCGACGATGCTGTCAGCGGCGGCCTTGCCGCCGACAAAAGTGTCGGCGGATTGCTGTGCGCCGACAATTATGTCGGCGAGATTTCCATCCTGTGAGTTCGCCCCGCCGATGCGGCGCTCGAGCCAAGGACGGCGGTCCTCGATCAGACAGCTCCTTCCGCGAGGACAGCCGGGCCCGAAAGCTCCGCGCCACCGGGGCCGGTGCGTCGATGGTTCGCCCTCCGAATCCCGAAGGGGGCAGGAGGGTCCAAGACTCATGCCAGCGACCCGGCCGGAGACCTCCTCGCGATCGCAGCGACACCAACTCGCGCGGGGCCGCCGCGGGCTTGCCCAACAAAGAAGACGCCGACATTTCTGTCGGCGGACTCTCCCCCGCCGACAGTTTTGTCGGCGGACGTTTCGGGTCTTTCTTGCACGGCCAGAGGAGTCTCTTTCCCGAAACAGCGCCGCGCGGGGTGGCGACGAGGATCTCGACCATGACGGCGGTTGGCCGCAGCCCGGCTTCACTCGCGGGTTTCTCGGCTGGAGGCGCGTGATCGACGCTGTCTGAAATGGCCTCAATTCCAGACCTTTTTTCGATCCGCCGACAATACTGTCGGCGAAGCCTCACCCG
This sequence comes from Candidatus Polarisedimenticolaceae bacterium, assembly GCA_041625075.1. Taxonomy (GTDB): domain Bacteria; phylum Acidobacteriota; class Polarisedimenticolia; order Polarisedimenticolales; family Polarisedimenticolaceae; genus JBFJTV01. The sequence continues at coordinate 7,550 of JBFJTV010000089.1, forward strand.
CCGACATTTTTGTCGGCGGGATTCCTGGCCGCCCCGAGGACCATTTCGTAGAGCCGGTTGAGCTCTTCGGTGTTGTGGAAATGGAGCTCGAGCCTCCCTTCTTCCTTCTTGTTCTGGACGATCCGGACGCGGGTCCCGACCGCCTTCTGGAGCTTCTCCTCGGCCGCGACGATGTTGGGGTCGCGCTTCGGAATCGCCTGCGGGCGGCGCGGCGCACCCTTCTCGATCATCCTCGAAACGTGCCACTCGACCTGGCGAACCGAGAGTCCTTCCCTGGCAACGCGCTCGGCGATCGAGCGCTGGAGCTTCTTATCCTCGAGCGACGCCAGCGCCCTTGCGTGGCCCATGCCGACCTGGCCCTCGCGCACCATCTGTTGGACGGCCTTCGCGAGCGTCAGAAGCCGCAAGATGTTGGCGATCGTCGCGCGCTGCTTGCCGACGCGCCCGGCGACTTCTTCCTGGGTCAGACCGAGCTCGTCGATCAGCGTGCGGTAGGCCTGGGCCTCTTCCATCGGGTTGAGGTTCTCGCGCTGGAGGTTCTCGATGAGCGCGGTCTCGAGCAACAGCTCGTCGGGGATATCGCGTACGACTGCCGGTATCTTGAGAAGGCCGGCGCGCTGCGCCGCGCGCCAGCGGCGCTCACCCGCGACCATCTCGTAGTGGCCGTGCTCGACCGGGCGCAGGACCACCGGCTGGAGCACACCGCGGTTCTTGAGCGAGCCGGCGAGCGACTCGAGCGCCTCGTCGTCGAAGCTCTCCCGGGGTTGCTGCTTGTTGGGGCGGATCAGATCGATATCGACCTGGCGGAGACCGGTGCGTGCCTCGACGGCCTCGGTCTCATTGCTGGTGGTCGGTTTGGGCTTGCGTGCCGGCGCCTCCGGTATCAAGCTCCGCAGCCCTTTCCCCAGTGCCTTTCGTTTCATGCTCCAGGAACTCCTTGGCGACGGCGAGGTAGGCCTCGGCTCCCTTGGATCGGATGTCGTACAGGAAAATCGGCTTCCCGAAGCTCGGTGCCTCACCGAGCCGGACGTTGCGCGGGACGACCGTGTGGTAGACCTGGTCGCCGAAAACGGCGCGGACCTCGTCGACGACCTGCTTCGAGAGGTTGGTCCGGTCGTCGTACATCGTCATCAGGATGCCGTCGATCGACAGGCCCGGGTTCAACGCCGCACGCACGCGGTCGATCGTGTCGACCAACTGCGAGATGCCCTCGAGCGCTAGATACTCGCACTGCAGCGGGATCACGAGACCGTCGGCGGCGGTCAAGGCGTTCACCGTCAGCAGCCCGAGTGAAGGGGGGCAGTCGATGAGGATGAAGTCGAAACGGTCCTTGAGCGGTTCGAGGAACCTCTTGAGCCGGAACTCCCGGGCAAGGGCCCCGACGAGCTCGACCTCGGCTCCGATGAGGTTCCGGTCGGACGGGATCAAGGTGAGGTGGGGGAGACTCTCGACCGGAAGGCCGACGTCGTCGAGCTCGACCTCGCCGTGGATGAC
>JBFJTV010000090.1:0-8966 GCA_041625075.1 Candidatus Polarisedimenticolaceae bacterium
CCGTACCCCAGTTACTGGCAGGACCCGGCATTCGACGCCCAAGGCATGTGGGAAGGCCAGGAAATCAGCAACCGTCCGCCAGCCGGTTACGAGGGTCCGCTCTTTCGTCTGAGCCAGGCCTTCCCGAAAGGGCTACCCGAGGAGTCGGGTTTCGAGGGGTGGAAGAAGTTCGACCCGTTCGACCCCGGGCTCACACAGAAGAGCAAGACCGAGCAAGCGCGTGGCTACATCGAAGCATTGATGGACTACATCCAGGAGGGCAACGCGACTCACGGCGCGAGCGGTGGAGACATTGCGCTCGACTGGCAACTCTGCGACAACGCAGTACGCCCGTGGTTTCACATGCCGTTTCAGACCTACGAGCCGCTGACGGGTCGTGAGTACATGCACGGACTGACGCGCGAGGCGCCGCTGCAGTTGAAGCTGTCGAGCGGAGAGACGATTCCGTGTGTCGTCTGGGCGGTCGGGTTCTACAACGCGCGTGGTGCACATCACATCGGCAAGGTCTGGCAATCGACCGGCGAACCGTTGTTCCCGAAGGAGAACTGGAGGTTCCCGGAGGGAACGGTCGTCGGAAAGCCGCTGTTCATCACCAGCTCGCCCGAGAACTTCGAGAAGCTGAGGCAGCTGGACTTTCTGAAGAACTCGCCGGTTTGGGACCTGAATATGAGCGATGGCACGCAGCTGTGCGGTCACGGCAAGGACCCGCTGCCGAAACAGAGTCGCGACTGCCCGCGTCGCCCCGGCAAGGCTCTGTTGCTGCAGTTCGATGTCGCGGTGGCGGACGGGCGCGCGCCAACCGGCTGGGTTTTCGGGACGTTCGTGGCCGATAGCACGTACAAGGCCGCGGAGAAGAATCCGTGGGATCGCATCTCGCCACTGGGTCTGATGTGGGGCAACGACACGCCGCCTGCTGGGGAGCCGGCCTGGAACCATCCTGCGAACCCTCGCGAGAACGGGTTCGAGACCGCAGTGATCTTCTGGGAGGTCGTCGACCGGCTGAACGAGCAGTGTGACGCGGGCCACCTCGGCTGCAACGATCGGCTGAACGGTCCGGCCGACAACGCGTTCAGCTCGTGCATGTCCTGTCACGGAACCGCCTCGGTCCCGGACGTCAACCGCGTGACTCCCCCGCTGCTGGCGCAGTTCGACGAGAGACAGCTTTTCAAGGAATGCGAGCCCGGATCGTCGGCCGAGCCCGCCACGGACGCCGTCTACTTCGCGGACACGGTGTGCGCGACTTCGTTCCAGACCGGCGACATCGCGCCGAAGCCGGATTACGCGTCGGGTGCCAAGGACTGGATCTCGTTGGACTACTCGCTACAACTCTCGGTCAGCCTCGTCCAGTGGCAGGAGTGGACACAGCACCGCGACCCGAGCGCGGCCGATAAGCCGCGAACCTTGACCGGTTCTCCGCCAAGACGCAGGTAGTCGCGGGCGCCGGGGACCGTCTACTCGCTCCCCCCGCTGTTCTCGGAGTGCACGAGATAGAACCACGCGTCCGGGGTCGCAAGCTCGTCCACGTCGAGCCACGTGGTGGCCGTTGCAGAGCCCACCTCGACCGGTGTGCCGTCGGGCGGCGTGCCCCGGTCCACGCGGTAGAGCGTCGCCGCGTCGTGACCGCCGTCCGCCGGGGGCGCATCCCACGTGAGAGCGACGTGTCCGCCGGTGTTCTTGTCGAGTCGCAGCGTGTTGCCCACCGCGTTCGGGGGAAGGGCCGGCGGCGGGACGAAGTCCTCGCACACGGCGACGATGCCCGAGACCGCGAGCTCGTCGATCCCCCCTTCCACCGGATGATCGGGTGGATCGTCGGTCGCCACGAAACGCAGGCGCATGTCGTCGGTCGGGGGCATCAGCGGAAGCAGATTCACGGTGCGGGTGTTCCAGTCGTTGCCGAAGCCGAACGTGATCTCCTCGACGAGCGTCCAGTTGGCGCCGCCGTCGTTGGACAGCTCGGTACGGAGGCCGTCGCCGGGACCCTGGCTCGGGCCGTAGAACCATCGATCATAGCGAAGCACGAGCGTCAGCAGGCCGTCCGCCCCGAAGGCGGGCGAGGTCAACGTGGCGCTGCCGCCGTCGACGTCGTTCGCGTTCACGTTGAACAGCGAGCCGCCGTTGCCGGTCACCCAGCAATGCGTGCCGGGGTCGGGCGTCGAGTCGTCCGCGGGGTTCGATTGCCGCTGCGAGAAGTCCCGTGCCTCGTCGGGGTCCACTCGAACCCAGAAGCCGTGCGTCGCGGTTCCCGGATCGGCGGTCCAACCCTGATCGGTCTCGAAGTCGTCGTCGAGAAGCGTCATCGCGGTCGCGTCGCCGACGCCGACCTCGAAGGTCGATAGCCGGACGTCGCCGTTGAACCGGAGCTCGAGGTCGAAGGTGATCGCGCTGGCGCACATCGTGGGATCGATGGTGAGCGTGTAGTGCGGCGCGAGACTATCGGCGGTTCCGAGAATCGGAACGGTCGGGAAGAACGCGATGTGGTTGTGGATCTCCACACCGGGGGTCGAGGTCCTCAGGATCGCCTCGAGACCGTCGATCGGGGCGACGTCCTCGATGCTGCGCACCCGGATCGTCATGGTCACGCGCTCGCCCGGATCGAGGCTGAGGTCGCCGTTCCCCTCCTGGGTGTCGTCGATCGTGTGGGAGTCGTAGAAAAGCCTCTGCTCGGCGAGCTCGACCGCGGCAAACGCCTGCACGAGGCCGACGCCGTAGGTGTTGTTCTTGCCGGCGGTCCCGCGATGTTCCGCGGTGAGAAAGAGCGCTTCCGCAAGCCGTGCGGGTGTCGCGTCCGGACTCGCTTCGAGCATCAGCGCCAACGCCCCGGCGACATGCGGTGTTGCCGAGGACGTTCCGGAAAAGTTGCAATAGGACGGCCCCGGACAGGTCGCCGTGGTGTCGTTGCCGTAGGCCGCGATGTCCGGTTTCAACAATCCCATCTTCGTCGCGTTCTCGTACAGGTAGTCCTGATACTCGGACGGCACCGTGAAGGGATAGTCCGGATCGGTGTTCGCCTGGATGTCCTCCCAGGCGGACGGCCCGCGCGACGACGAACCGACGATGGTGTCGGTGTTCCACGACATGTTCGCGACGGCGAGGGTCGATGACACGTCGCCGGCTTGAAGCTGGTCCGGGTGGATCCACGGTGGCGGGCTGCTGGCGGGAGCGGCCACGTTGTAGGGCACCGGCATCGAGGGATTCCCGCCGTCGTTGCCGGCGGCGTTGAGCCGGATCACTCCCGCGGCAAGCTCGGTGTCCGACTGCCGGCGAAAGGCCTCCTGGTCCGGTTGGGAGACCCACTGCCAGACGTACGACATCGTGATGATGTCGGCGCCGTTCTCGATGGCGTAGTCGCTCGATTCCCAAGCGATCGAATCGGGCGTGCCGCAGGAGATCCCGAGTGCCATCAGCTCGGCGTCGGGGGCCATCCCGGTGACGGTGCCGTCGGTGCCGTCCCCGGCGACCTGGCCCGCGACCTGGGTTCCGTGGTCGGTGTCGGGGCCGGGATCGTTGTCGTTGCCGCAGTAGTCCCAGCCCCAGGTGTCGTCGATGTAGCCGTTGCCGTCGTCGTCGGTGCCGTTGTCCGCGATCTCGTCGAGGTTGGTCCAGATGTGGTCGGCGAGGTCGGGATGGGTGCGATCGACTCCCGAGTCGATCACGGCGACGATCACACCGGCTCCGGTGTAGCCGAGATCGTCCCAGACCTGCTTCGCACCCATCGCGATCAGCTCGGGTGCGACGTCGGCGTTAGGGTTCGGACCCGAGGTGTCGCTGCCGGTCGGCCCGCTGCCCGCAGGCCGTCCGCCCGCGGGATCGCCCCAGGCGAAGCGCGTGCTCGCCGGGCCGAAGGCCATCGCGTCCGGATCGTCGATCGCGGGTCGGCCGCCTCCCGCGCCGTCGTAGAGAACACGCTTCACACTGGCGATCGTGGCGAGCTGTTCGATAACCGACGGCTTCGCTTCGAGAGCGATGCCGTTGATACCCCACAGGACGCGGATTTTGCGGGCGCCGTCGCCGGCGGTATCGATCGCGGCGTGAACCTCACCCTGAGTCCGACCGGCGAGAGTCTTGAGCCGCGACACGGTGTGCTCGCGACGGTCCTTGCGGTTGAGGCCTCGCACCTCGGCAAGCAGGACACCCCGCTCGGGGAACTCCTCCATCAGGAGGACGACCGGGACGAAGTCGTCGGGGCCGGCAGCGACCAACCGCTCTTTGAGCGGTGCGGTGATCTCCGCGGCCGCGACGGGACCAACTTGAAGCAGAAGCAACCCAAGCAGAAGCGCGAGCAACCGGCAAAGCGTCCCCTTCGTTGTCATTGCCGAGCGCACGGGATCACCCCTTCGACCGAGGCGCCCGGGCCCGGGCGCTCTGCCGGTCAGCGGAGTTTATATGCCGTTTTGGCCCCCGAGGGAGTCGGGGAAACCCTGAGATCGGTTCAAAGTAGCCCCGAAATCCGTGAAAAAGGACCGGTTCCAATTGAAGTTCTGAATTGTCAGGACCGTCGTTGGTTCGACCGCTGTCGGCCGACAAAGAAGCGAATGCCGGCCTCGTGATCGAGACATAAGTCCTCCACTTAGTCGTCTCAACGCTGCCCGCAATCCACCTCTCCGGAGCTAGGATCCAGGGTAACTCCGACCGGGGTCTACACCCCGCACGCTCGTTGCGGGCTGTTGCCCCGGGGAAAGAGACGATCGATCGGGAGGAGACGGCGATGACCAATCCACGAGCTTCCATTTGGGAATCGATGCAAGCCAAGGGTTACTCGCGGCGGGATTTCATCAAGTTCTGCAATTTCGCCGTGGCCTGCGCCGGATTGCAGGCCATCGGAGTCGGGACCGTCATCCAGGCCTTCGAGAAGAAAGCGCGGCCCCCGCTCGTGTGGTTGCACTTCCAGGAGTGCACCTGCTGCAGCGAGTCGTTCATTCGATCGTCGCACCCGATCGTCGCCGACGTTCTGTTCGACTACGTCTCGCTCGACTACACCGAGACCCTCCAGGCTGCCGCGGGCCACGCCGCCGAGAAGTGCATGGAGGACACGATCAAGAACCACCCCGGCGAGTACGTCCTCCTGGTCGAGGGCTCGGTGCCGACCAAGGACAACGGCGTTTACTGCACCATCGCCGGACGCACGGCACAGGACATCCTCAAGGAAACCGCCGCAGGCGCCGCGGCGATCATCGCCTGGGGAAGCTGCGCGTCGAACGGCTGTATCCAGTCCGCCAAACCCAACCCCACCCAGGCCACGCCGATCCACAAGCTCGTCCGGAAACCGGTCATCAACGTTCCCGGCTGCCCGCCGATCGGGGACGTCATGATGGCGATCGTCACCCATATCCTCGTGACCGAGCATCCGCCCGAGCTCGACAGCCAGGGGCGGCCGCGAGAGTTCTACGGCAGGCGAGTCCACGACACGTGCTATCGACGCGCGTACTACGACGCCGGGCTGTTCGTGGAGGCCTGGGACGACGAGGCGGCGCGGAAAGGCTACTGCCTGTACAAGATGGGCTGCCGTGGCCCCGTGACCTACAACGCCTGCTCGGTGACTCGGTGGAACGAGGGCACCAGCTATCCCATCCAGTCGGGTCACGGCTGCATCGGGTGCAGCGAGAACGGGTTCTGGGACAACGGGCCGTTCTACCAGCACCTCGCCTCGTTCCCGGGATTCGGCATCGAGACGACGGCCGACACCATCGGCACCGTCGTCGGTGTCGGAGCGGCTGCGGGTATCGCGGCCCACGCCATCACCACCAACATCCGCAAGCGGAGACTCATCAACCAGCACGTGGAGGAGTCGGTGAGCGAAGCGGACGAAGAGAAAGAGAAGGGAGGTGAGTGATGCCACGCATCGTCGTCGATCCGATCACGCGAATCGAGGGTCACCTCCGCATCGAGGCAACGGTGGAGAACGGCGTCATCACGGACGCATACAGCTCCGGCACGATGGTGCGGGGTTTCGAGAGGATTCTCAAGGGACGCGACCCCCGTGACGCGTGGGCGTTCACCGAACGCGCGTGCGGGGTGTGCACGACCGTCCACGCGCTGGCGAGCGTCCGCACCGTCGAGGACGCGCTCGCGATCCAGGTCCCGCAGAGCGCCGAGCTGATCCGCAACCTGATGTTCTGCACGCAGTACGTCCAGGACCACGTCATCCACTTCTACCATCTGCACGCCCTCGACTGGGTCGATGTCGTGAGCGCCCTGAAGGCAGACCCCGCCGCAACGTCACAGCTGGCACAGTCGATCTCCAAATGGCCGAAGAGCTCGCCGGGGTACTTCTCGGATCTCCAGGAGCGGCTCACGCGCTTCGTGGAAAGCGGCCAGCTCGGGATTTTCGCCAACGGCTACTGGGGCCATCCCGCCTACAAGCTGCCTCCCGAGGTCAATCTCATCGGCGTGGCACACTATCTCGAGGCGCTGCAGTGGCAGAAGGAGATCGTCAAGATCCACACGATCTTCGGCGGGAAGAACCCGCACCCCAACTACCTCGTGGGCGGTGTCCCCTGCTCGCTCGATCTGCACGAGGTCAACGCCATCAACTCGGAGCGGCTCAACCACGTCGGCCAGCTCATCAAGGACGCCGTCCAGATGGTGGAGCAGGTCTACATCCCCGACCTCCTGGCGATCGCCCCGTTCTACCTGGACTGGGCCGGCATCGGTGGAGGCCTGACCAACTACCTGGCCTACGGCGACCTGCCCACGCAGGGCTACAACGCGCCGGACTTCTTCAAGTTCCCGCGGGGCGCGATCCTGGACCGCAACCTCAACGAGGTCCACGAGGTCGACGGCCGTGACGTCGAGCAGATCAAGGAGTACATCGCGCACTCGTGGTACCGCTACGAGGCGGGCGATGACGCGAGCCTCCACCCGTGGGACGGCGAGACCCAGCTCAACTACACCGGACCCGACCCGCCGTACGAGCACCTCAACGTCGAGAGCAAGTATTCCTGGATCAAGACGCCGCGGTGGCGGGACCACCCCATGGAGGTCGGGCCCCTTGCCCGGCTTCTCGTGGCCTACGCCAGCGGCAGGGAGGACGTCCAGGAGGTCGTCAACGGGACGCTCGAGAAGCTCGGGGCTCCCGTCACGGCGTTGTTCTCGACGCTCGGGAGGACCGCGGCCCGCGGTCTCGAGACCTTGCTCGTCGTGCACTGGATGCAGGAGTTCTACGACTCCCTGATGGAGAACGTCAAGATCGGCAACACGACCACATTCACTCGCGAGCGGTGGGACCCGTCAACGTGGCCGAGCGAGGCCCAGGGCGTCGGGCTCAGCGAGGCGCCGCGGGGCGCCCTGGCGCACTGGATCAAGATCAAGAACCGCAAGATCGACAACTACCAGCTCGTGGTCCCGACCACCTGGAACGGCTCGCCCAGAGACGCCAGGGGCCAGCGCTCGTCTTACGAGGCATCGCTGATCGGGACGCCCGTGAGCGACCCCGACCAGCCGCTGGAGATTCTCAGGACCGTGCATTCCTTCGATCCGTGCATCGCCTGCGCGGTGCACCTCTACGATCCGGAAGGAAAGCACATCAACGCCGTGAGGGTGATGTAGGAGGGCGGTCATGGCCACGACGATCACGGCGCGCAACTATCACCGCGTATACGTCTGGGAGTTCCCCGTCCGGCTGTACCACTGGGTCAACGCCATCTGCGTCCCGGTCCTGATCGTCACGGGCTTCATCATCGGCAGGCCGACGACGATCGCGTACAGCGACGAGGCGTACCAGCAGTACTGGTTCGGGACGGTGCGATTCGTCCACTTCGCGACCGCGTTTATCTTCTTCTTCAACTTCCTGGTCCGGATCTACTGGGGTTTCGTCGGGAACAGGTACGCTCGATGGGACAACTTCATCCCGTACCACAAGGAGAAGTGGAGAGAGATCATTGACGTCTTCAAGGTGGACGTCGTTCAGTCCACCTGGAAGGAGCGGATATCGATCGGTCACAACGCCCTGGCCGGGATGATTTACTTTCTGTCCTTCCTGGTCTTCCTGTTCCAGGCCTTCACGGGCTTCGCGCTGTACTCGGCGATGAGCTCGTCGTTTCTGCCAGGACTGTTCGCCTGGGTGGTCCCGCTGATGGGCGGCGACTTCGCGGTGCGGCAGTGGCACCACATGGGAATGTGGTTCTTCATCATCTTCACGATCATCCACGTCTACCTGGTCTTCTATCACGACTACGTCGAGGGCCGCGGAACGACGTCGTCGATGGTCGGGGGCTGGAAGTTCGAGAAGAGGAGAGTGCTCCGCGGCGAAACGCAGGACCGGAAGTGATCGTGCCCCGCGTCCTCGTCCTTGGAATCGGCAACGTGCTGATGGGCGACGAGGGCGTGGGTGTCCACGTCGTCCGGGAGCTCGAAAACCTGGAGTGCCCCTCGGGGGTGGAGATTCTCGACGGTGGCACCGGCAGCTTCACGCTGCTGGGGCCCATGCAGGACGCCGAGAAGGTCGTGATCATCGATGCAACGATCGATGGTGCTCCGGCGGGCACGGTCCGCCGCCTCCGCCCCCGCTTTTCGACGGACTATCCCCGCACGCTCACGGCCCACGACATCGGTCTCAAGGACCTGCTCGATGCTTTCTACCTGTTGGGCGACCAACCCGACGTGACCCTGTTCGCGGTGTCGATCGACAATCTCCAGGGTTTGCAGACCGACCTGTCGAACGCGATGTCGGCGCGCGTCCCGACCATCGCGCAACAGGTGTTGCAGGAGCTCGCGCACTATCAGGAGGCGTGAACCCTGGGAGTGCGTTCGCAGCGTAGAAGAACACCATCACTGACGGCGCTCCGCAAGTAACCCTGATCGGTTCATGTTCGAGCCTCCACTTCCCTTGGCGCATCACGCTCGAGCGACCGTGGTACGATGCAGAGGTGGGTCCGAGTCCCGTGCACTTAAAAAAAGTTCGACAATTCGCTCGCGAGCGCGTCCGAATCACTAGGAGGCGGCCTTGAGAATAGCGGTCGTTTACAACC
>JBFJTV010000091.1:0-8957 GCA_041625075.1 Candidatus Polarisedimenticolaceae bacterium
ACAGCATGTACTACACCACCCGCCGCACCGAGGACGGCAACTATCTGGTCCAGGGCGTGGTCCGGCAGCGCGTCGTCATCGGGAAGGAGCAGTACCCGGTGCCCGATGTGTTCTATCGCAACGTCGGCGCCGTCACGGTGACGGACAAGAAGGGCACCGAATACCCGCCTGTAAGGTTTATCGTCGAGGGCGCCGAGACCGAGTTCCAGTTCAAGGTCCCGGCGGAGCCGCTCGAGGTCGCGTTCAACAAGTATGGTGAGATCCTCGCCCACGACGTCCTGGTCAACCAGGATTTCTAAGCGATAGCAGTTGATTCAGCTTTATCACCTGACCAAGCGCTACGCCGGGGGCACGACGGCCCTCAACGACGTCAACCTCGAGATCGACCGCGGTGAGTTCGTTTTTCTCACCGGGGCCTCGGGTGCGGGGAAGACGAGTCTTCTCCGGATCCTGTTGCGTCAGGAGCTCCCCACCGAGGGCCAAATCATCGTCAACGGCCGGAACGTCACCGCGCTCCCGGCCTCGAAGGTGCCGGGTCTTCGACGCACGATCGGAGTCGTTTTTCAGGATTTCAAGCTGATCGCGCGCAAGACGGCGCTCGAGAACGTCGCGTACGTTCTCAACGTCGCCGGGCTGCCGCCCGGCGAGCAGAAGCAACGCGCCTTCCAGGCGCTGCGCAGCGTCGGGCTGCATCACCGGATCAACGTTCTCCCCGCGACGCTGTCGGGTGGCGAGCAGCAACGCGTCGCCATCGCGCGCGCCGTGGTCAACGAACCGGCGCTGTTGCTGGCCGACGAGCCCACCGGGAACCTCGACCCGGATCTCGCGGTCGACATCATGCAGCTCTTCCGCGAGATCAACGCGCGCGGAACCACCGTCGTGGTGGCGACCCACGACCGCGAGCTTGTCAAACGCATGCAACGCCGTGTCGTCGTCCTCGACCGCGGCGCCGTCGTCACCGACGAGAAGCCCTCATGAGCGGCGAGCGGATGGGACGGCTGCGGTACTTCGTCTCGGACGCGGTCGACGAATGGCGTCACAGCCCGGGGGTCAACCTCCTCGCCCTCGCTACGCTGACCGCGGTTCTGTTCGTGGCCGGGCTCGTTCTTCTCGTGATGTCGAACCTCGGCGGTCATCTCGATAGGTGGCGAGAAGAGGTCAGGGTCGACGTCTACCTCACGGACGACATCACGGACGAGGCAAGAGCCGAGATCGAGGCCAGACTCTCGGGGTTGAGCGTCGTCACGCGCGTCGTCGGGGTTTCGAAAGAAGAGGCCCTCGAACGTTTCCGGCAGACTTTTGGCGAGGCCCTGGCGTCGCTTCCTGAAGAGCTCGAGACCAACCCGCTCCCGGCTTCGTTCGAGGCCTACCTCGCCGGTTCCGACAACGCGGCTGAACGCGCGCGCGCGGTCGCGGATGCGGTGGGCGGTCTTGCCGGTGTCGAGGAGGTGCGCTTCGATCGCGAGTGGCTCGACCGGCTCGACGCGCTTCTGAGAGTGGCGAGTGTGGGTGGGGGAGCGCTGGCGGTTCTGGTCCTCGCGGCGGTGGTCCTGGTCATGGCGAGCGTCCTGCGGCTCGCCGTCTACACGCGCCGGGACGAGATCGAGATCATGCAACTCGTCGGCGCCACCGCGAGTTTCGTTCGCGGCCCGTTTCTCGTGGCGGGTCTGGCGCACGGGCTGCTCGCGTCCGGCTTCGCCCTCGGTCTCTTGGAGATCGTCCGGAAGGCCGCGATGGCGCAGGCCGGTGCAGGTACGGCCGCGCTCGCCGGCTTGGTTGCCGGTCGCCCTCTATCGCTCACGCTGTCGGCGCTTTTGCTCGCCCTGGGTGTCGCCGTCGGTCTCGCGGGGTCGTGGGCGGCCGTCCGCCGCGGCGTCAACTAGGGAAAATAGGGACACTCTGGATTTTCGAGACTGCCACGCGAATCGGATCGACAGTGTTGCTCGAAAATCCAGAGTGTCCCTATTTTCACTTGCCCCAGACTCCCGAGAAGTAGAACAGCACGCCACCGAAGCGGTAATCAACGATGAAAGGGTTGGTACCCTTTTTGGCGAAACGCAGGTCGGTGGTGGCAAAGCCCCCACCGATTCCCACGTTTTTCGTGAAGAACCAGTCGAAGACCAGCTGGGTATCGACCATACGCCCATCGTAATCATCGACCTGGATATCGAGAAAGCCGGCCTCCATCCGGAAGATCAGGTTGGGCGTGATCGCGAAGTTCGTGAAGAACCCCATCGTGGGGATGGGGGCGGGAATGCTCTCCGATACCGAGCCAGCCTCGGTCGTCGTTCCGCCCATGCCGTCGTCCACGGTGACGGTGCCCGCGAGGGCGAGGTCGAAAGCGAAGACGCTCAGGCCGGCGGCGAACCCGGTATCGACCTTGCCGTTGTTGAAGAACGAGTACCTGTAGTTCAGCGTGAAGACGTCCGAGTCGATCTTTGACGCGATGTCCGCCCCGACGTCGAAGGTCTGCGGCGGATCGCCGATCGTGATGGACTCGTCGATAAAGGTGAAACCCGAACGCCTCAGCCCGACGTACGAAAAGCCCAAAAGGTGCTTGCGCTTGAACCGCCAGAAGCCCTCGAAGCGAAGCTCGCTGTCGTTGCCATCCAACCCGAGATCATCCTCGAGGTTGACGCTAGTTCCGATCACGGTGCCCGAGCCGACCGCAGCATCGGCCTGGTAATCGACAAGGTATGCCCCGAGGTTGACGTAAAGCTTGTTCGACAGGATGCGGCTGTCGTGGTCCTGACCCTCGATGGGGGCCGCGACAGCGGCGTTCGATCCCACAACGACGACCAGAGCCGTAACCGCGATCAAGGCGACATGTCTCATGGTCCATCCCCTTTCTTCAGAGTGAAGCACTGCCCAAATCGACCCGACTCACTTGTAGTTAGCGAGACAATCCCGGGCCCACGGGTAGGCCGAGTCTAACACTCCTGGCGGACGTAGTGGAGAAGGCGACTGCCTTCGTCCGGACGAGAGTCGCGGGGCCTCACCAGTCGTAGACGATGTAGAAGTCCATCGACAGATCGCCCGTGTCGGCCTCGGTCGGTGTCCACTCGATGAAACCGGTGACCGGGTCGATGCCTATCGGCTCGAACTGGGTGTACTCCAGACGTTGCGCCCAGGCCCAGTTGAACTGCAGCCCGCCCAGGAAAAAGAACGAGAACCCGAAGCCGTAGGAGGCGCGGCCATCCTGAAAGCGATCGTTCTCCGTATCCCAGATCTTGAACTCTGGTGAGACCCGAACAAAGCCGGCCACTGGGTCGGCGAACGTCCTGTCCGGCAGCGCCGCGGCGCCCACGTCCAGAAAAAAGAAGCCCCGGATGTTCTGGATCCCGATGATGGGGGTCGCCAGGAGGTCGACGAGCGGGAAGCGGAACTCGAGATTGCTCCATGCAACCCGCGTCCCGAAGTACTCGCGGAACTCGTAGCCGCGCAACTGGTTGATGCCACCGATCGCGTACTGATTCGGCTGGTCACCCGTGCTGATGATTCCCGCAAGACGATACGCGAGCACCGACCTCCTCGTGACCTGCTTGTAGAACCGGAAATCGGCTCGGTATTCCAACAGATCGCCCTGGAAATCCCCGCTGATCGACTGGCCGTAGATCGTCGTGAAGTTGAAACGCTTGCCCTGGAAGGGACCAAAGCTCTGGTAGCGCGTGGTATCCCCGACGAAGCCCGCGGAAACCGAAGCAAACGTGTCGCCGAAATTCTGGAACCGGAAGCCCCCCGGGACACTCGGGTCCGAGACCAGAAAGTCCTGCTCGCGATCGACGATCCCGACCGAGGCGTCGACCCGGTAGTACCGGTTGAATGGGTACTGCACGAAGAAGTCGCCACCGGTAAACCGGCGAATCTGATCCCGCTGGACGGTCCCCCGATCCGCCGCGAGGAAGTAATCGCGGTAGTCGAAGATCGTGGCGCCCCAGTTGGTACGCCTCTTGAGGTTCAGATAGCTCCCGCGGATGTTCGCGAATGTCGAGACGGTAATCGCCGCGATCGACACTCGCTGGTCGCCCAGTGTGTCCGAGAACTCGACAAAGGTGTTTGTCAGGAACGTCCCGTCGTTGGTGACACCCACGGTCACCGACGGCGCCACCAGATCCCATTTGGCCTTGTACGGCTTCTGATTGTCCTCGTCGAGCGAGAGCTGCAGCGGTGGCTCGAACGGCTCGACCGGAGGCGGGGTGACGTCGGCCACCGCGATCTCGGCCTCCGGCTCCTTGAGCGGCATGCGATAGAGCCGGAACGAGCCGTTGAAGTAGGCAGTGAAAACGATCTGCGTCTCGTCGGTAGCCGCCTGGGCCATCTCGAGCGGTGAGAAACACCCACCCACCACATCGGTGTACTGCGTGATCTGGCCCGTCTCGAGGCTCAACGCGTAGATGTTGTAAACCTCGTACTCGTTTCGATCGGACGCGAAATAGATGGTGCTGCCGTCGCGCGAGTACGACGGCTGGATGTCGCTAGACGGTCCAAAGGTGATCTGCGTCTTGCGCGAAGGATCCGACGCGTCCACCGAGAAAATCTTCCAGTAGGGTCCGATCCTCCGGTCGTACAGCAGCGACTCACCGTCGGCCGAGTACGTCGGGTTGGCGTCCCACTGATCGTCCTGGGTGAGGTTCCGGATCTCGTCCGTTTCGAGGTCGTACTCGAAGATGTCCACGACGCCGTCCAAGTTGCCCTCGAAGGCGATCCGTTTCCCGTCCGGCGAATACGCCGGGCTCGCACCCTGGACGACGTCGCCGAGACGGATCATCCGAAGCATCTTTCCCTTGAGCGCGTCAAAGATCAAGAGCACGCGTTCGTTCTCTCGCCTTGCGAAGACCGCGGCGTGGTCATCGACCGGCGACCACGACAGGTCCTTCTTGCCGTTGAACGTCTGGCTGCTGAGGTAGCGGTACTTGTTGGTCCAGCCCTTGGTGACGTTCTTGACCGTCTTGCCGTCCTCCGCCGAGATTACGACGAGATCGATTTCCATCTTGGGCGTGGACAGCGCGGCGATGAGCTCGCCCGAGGGCGACAGGCTCGGTCCGAAGGTAAACGCCCCACCCTTGCGCACGCCGATCTCGCGGCCGTACTCGTCCGGCGACTTCTTCTCCAGGAGAACGGGGAAGTACTCCAGCCGGAGATAACGGTTGAACCGGCGGTTGAACTCGGCGAGATCGTATCCGAACGCGTCCTCGACGGCCTTGCCGATATTGTTGGTCAAAAGCACCTTGCGGTACTCGAAGATGAACGTGCGGAGCCCTTCTTTGCCGTGCTCCTTTTCGATGTAGTCGAACACGGCGTGACCGTAGCGGTACGCAAAGAACGGACTGATGTCGAGGGCCTGGATCGGCGGCAGGATGTTGTTCACCACCGCGTCACGAATCACCATCTTGTCGAGACTGCTTTCGTCGTCGGCCATGTACGACGCCAGGCCCTCCATCAACCACAGCGGTGGTCTGGACTGGATGACCCGCCCGAGATTGCCCTCGAAGAAGAAGGAGAACTCGAAGATGTGCGTCAGCTCATGGGTGATCAGCGCGTACAAGAAGTCGGGAGGCGAATCGACAGGGAAGACCATACGATTCTGGATCGGCTCGGCAAAGGCGAGCGTTGCCTCGGAAATCTCCGACAGCTGGATGTTGGTCTGCTCGAACTCGGCGTGGTCCTTGTAGATAACCATCGGCACACGCCAGCGAAGCTCGTGGTCGAATTCCTTGCTGAGCTTGAGGTACGCGCTCTCGGCATACGACACGACCTCTTCCAGAAACGGGTCGAGCCCCTCGTAGTAGTGAATGTCGAAGTGGGGAGATTCGTAGATCTTCCACTTGAACTTCTCATAGGTGATCTTGTTTTGTCCGAACGGAACGTACTGCGCGCCGGTGGGGACCAACGAGCACGCGATCACGAGCACGCCGATGGCGGCCCGCTTAAACGAGGTTTTCATGCGGCCTCCTGACCGGCCCCGCGTCCCCTCATCGCGCGGTGTCGTCAAGCCCGGTTCCAATCGGGAACACCATGGTAAGCCCACCCGTCACCTCTCGCACACCGCGGGTCGCGGCAGCCGTCGGATGGGATGTCCGACCACCTGTCTCAGCCACGGAAGATCACTCTCTGTTCCGACCGGATCTTGTAGGACACCACGGAAAGGACGTCGCTCGCGAGGGCCTCGCTGAGGCCGAAGAATGCCGTGAGCGGGTCGTTGCTGAGACCCTGAAAGATCATCTTTCGGCTCATCTTGTCGCGGTAGACCAGTTCACCCGTGTTTCCGTCGATAAACACGACGTCCACGCGGTAGCTGAACTCCTCCTGCTCGACAAAGCGGGTCTGGCGCACCTTCTGTCCGGTGGTGCTGCTGACCACGTCCACGTCTCTGAATCCGGAGGCGTCCCGGCTGTCAAACTCGACCAGACCCGATACGATGAGGTCTGCGTCGTGCTGCTTTCCGAGGTACTTCCAGAACTCCTTGTTGGCGATCAGGTCTTCCAGCGATTGCTCGGGGACGGAGGGGGCCGGTGTCACGTCGAGGACGTCGAGCGAGGTTCGGCGCCGGAACTCGCTGCGCAGAAATCGGACGATCTCGCGGTTGGTATCGAGCATGTCCGATTCCTCGGCGAGAAAGCTCGCGACCAACAGGTTCGCGTACGCCGACACGTCCAGACGGGGCGGCACCGCCAGATCGACCGGAACCCGTTCGGTCTTCGGCGGCTTCTTCGGTCTCGACGCCGCTCGGCCCCCGGCGTCGTAGCTCGCCGGCGTTGTGGAAGTCCCGTCTTGGTCGTCGGCGTCTTCCTTGTCGATCGAGCGCAGAAAATTCGACTGCCTCCGGGCGTTGTCGGAGATGTCCTCGTTGCCGCGCGAGAGCGCCAATGCCTCCGCATACAGCCTGGTGGCGTCGTCCAAGTTTCCGAGCGCCTCTTCGGCGACGGCGAGGTTGTTGGTGATGTAAGGATCCTGAGGCTCGACGCGCGCGGCCTTTTGCCAGCGGTAGCGTGCCTCTCGCCAGTTGCCGCGCTTGGCCATCTTGACGGCGAAATCGAGACGCTCGCGCTGGTCGCGATCGCGGGATCGCACGTCTGCCGTCAGGCCAACGACCATGAGGGCGGCCAGCATCACCGCGGCAAGGCGTCGAGAACGCGAGCTCACAGGGCGCTCCAACACGAGACGGGTCCCGCTAACTGCCCGAACCATAATACACTGAACACTCGTGAGAAGCCGAACCATCCAACCCGCCGCAAAGGCGTTGTCTGCGGTCTTTCGGGCGCCGTCTTCGAAGAGCGTGACCCACCGCGCGCTGGTCGTCGCCGCGCTCGCATCGGGCCGAAGCGCGATCGGGAGTCCACTCGACGCCGACGACACCCGGATCACCCTGGAGGGTCTGGGCGCGCTGGGCGTTCCGGTCGAAGCTTCCGAGAAAGGCTGGAACGTGACGGGTCTCGGCGGGCGGGTACCCGGCGGCGGCGAGGTCGCGCTCGGCGAGTCGGGAACCTCGTTTCGCTTTCTCACCGCCGTCGCCTGTCTCGGCGAGTCGCCCTCTCGTCTCGACGGCGCCCCGCGGCTCCGGGAGCGACCGATCCGGGACCTTTCCGACGTGCTCGAAGAGCTCGGCGCAACGCTTCGACTGACCGCGGGGGGAGGGGGGCTTCCACTCGAAGCGGGGGGAAGCCCGGTTCGCGGGGGCCACGTCACGGTCCCCGCGACCCAGAGCAGCCAGTTCGCGAGCGCCCTCCTGCTGCTCGGACCCCGGCTGGCCGGCGGAATCGAGCTCGAGCTGGCGCCGCCTGCCGTATCGCTTCCCTACGTCGCGCTGACCGCGCGCGTCCTCGAGAGCTTCGGGGTCGAGGTCGAGCAGCCCGCGCCGCTCACCTGGCGGGTCGCGGAAGGCGACTACTCGGGACGCCCGTACCGCGTCGAGGGAGACCACTCGTCGGCGTCGTACTTCCTGGCGGCTGCGGCCGTCGTGGGCGGGGGCGTCCGCGTGGAGAACCTCGACCCCGCGAGCGCGCAGGCCGACGCCCGTCTCGGCGCGATTCTCGAAAAGCTCGGCTGCAGCGTTGACCGGGGAGCGGACTGGGTCGAGGTCGAGGGCACCGGCGCCGTGCCCTCGTTCGATCTCGACATGTCCGACGCGCCCGACGTGGTTCCGACTCTCGCCGCGATCGCGTTGTTTGCCGAAGGGGAGTGCGCGATGCGCGGGATCGCACATCTCCGCATCAAGGAATCCGATCGTCTAGGCGTGCTTGCGACAAACCTCCGACGGCTCGGCCGGGACGCCGAGGCAACCGACGACGCTCTCGTCGTGGGTCCGCCTTCAGGCGCGCTTCACGGCGCGACGATCGAGACCGCCTCCGACCACCGCATGGCGATGGCGTTCGCCGTCGCGGGCCTGCGTGTCGAGGGAATCGTCATCGACGATCCCGACTGCGTCTCCAAATCCAACGCCACCTTCTGGAACGACTTCACCAGGTTGGAAGGCTAGCACCCGCGAGCGACCGAAACTTTGTTTCGGGCGGTCGCGTGACCTAGTCGCGCTCGCCGAAGGCGAGCGGCTGCTAGAACTGGAAGCTCAATCCCGCAAACCACCCGGTGACGCGATAGTCCTGGGTCTTCCAGACGCCGGACGTTCCCTGAACCGCATTGTTGACGTTATCCGGAATGATGATCGAGACCGGCATGAGAATCACGTCCTGGTAGCCCATGGTCTGGTAGGACAGGTTCAAGAACAACTGATCGACGAGCCTGACCCGAAACCCCATCTCGATGCCGAAGTGCCACGAGGCCTTGTTTCGTTCGGTTTCCAGTCTGGTGTCGACCGTGAGAAACACCTGGTTCGCGGGTTCACGGACGAGAGTGACGAAGTCTCCCGAATCGGCCTTGAGATCCTGCAACACGAACGACGTCCGGCCGAGGCCGTAGAAGATGAATCGATCTCGAACGATGTCGATCAGGATCTCGAGGTG
>JBFJTV010000092.1:0-8873 GCA_041625075.1 Candidatus Polarisedimenticolaceae bacterium
CCGAGGATGCGGCGGCCGACGCCATCCGCCTCGAGGAGATCAGAAACGTCGAGATCCGACGCTGCAACGTCCTCGACGCCGTCGGTAACGCCATCGCGGTGGTCGGTGGCGGGGTCTTCAAGAACGGTCACATCGAGGAGAACTCGGTCAACTTCACCGTCATCGGGGACGGCATTTTCGTGGAGCGCTCCTCGGCGATGTCGATCCGCCACAACCGCATCGAGGTGCCCAGCGGTAGCGGCATCCACGTCGTGGACGCGATCGCCTGTCTCATCGGCGAAAACCAGATCTCGGACGCGGACGGCCAGGGGATCTGGCTCGAGTTCGCCCGGGGCTGCAAGGTCTACAACAACGTCGTGAACCGCGGCGAGACGAACGGCGTCTGGGTCGATCCGGGCAGCGAGGACAACTTCCTTCTCGACAACGTCGTCAGGGAGTCCGGCCTGGGCGGCGCTCCGTTCCCGCCGGGGGCCGGTGGTTTCGGGATGCTGATCGATGGTGGCCGAAACCACATCGAGCGGAACACGATCAATCTCAACGACGGCTGCGGGTTGTTCATCGCCGGTTTCGACAACACCTACGGTCGCAACATGGCGAGGGGCAACGATCCCTCGGGAGTGTTCTTCTGTGGCGGCGCTCCCTGCGCGCTCTTTCCTCCGGACTCGTGTGACATCGGCCCGGGGAACACCTCGTTTGGAGACAACTACATCCCGGTCCTGTTCTAGGCGGTCACGACCTGATGAGGAGGACGAGTCATGAAAAGACTACTGTCTGTTCTGGTCGTGATGGGCGCCGCGGGAGCTGTCGTTTACGGGGCTGACCCGGTCTTTGTTTCGCCGGACGTTCCGACGACGACGGCGAGCGGCGCAAACCTGGGACCAAACTGGATCGTTCGTTACGTCGCGGCGGGGCCGCTGTGGGTTCTCGAGCTGGCCGTACCCGGATCTCCGGCGCCGAACGTCGATGCGGTCCACATGATGGATGCGCCGGGCGACTGGCTGTTCTCGATCGAGGTCCCCAACGACCTCGCCGGAGCGCTGCCCAACCCCGCGTGGCCGGGCGACGTCATCTGGTTCGACAGCAGCGTCGGGACCTACTCGACCTGTTTCTCGGCGTCGGCGGCGGGTCTGTCACCAAGGACCAATGTCGATTCGGTCTACATGGTCGGCGGGGACCAGGGCGATCTCTACGTCAGCTTCGACGTCCACACCGACATCGGCGGATTCGTTGGACCCACCGCCATCGAGCCGGCCGACATCGTGCGGTTCACACCGGCGGGTCCCGGGGTTTGTCCCGGGTGGGTCTTTGCCGGGCTGGCCTATGATGCATCGGCCGCGGGCACCGGGATCGCCAACTCCAGCAACGTCGGGGGGGCCGACGAGGTCTCCGGCGGGTGGATCCTGGCGTTCGACGTCCCGACCGATCTCAGCCCTCCGGCCCTGACGGTCGCGTCTCCCCAGATCGTCTTCTCCGACACGCTGACCTTCAACATCTTCGAGGGTCTGATCGGCTGGCCAATCAGCAGCGAGGTCGCAGCGCTGTCGTGTCTTGCCAACCCCGGACGTATCCCCGCCACCCTGATGCTGGGCAAGTCGACCATCACGCCGGGAGACCTGACGCTCGTGTGGCAGACGAGCTGCTCCCAGGGAGGCGAGGACTACGGGATCTACGAGGGGACGATCGGCACGTGGTACAGCCACAACGCCATCGATTGCAACGACGGTGCCCCCGCGCTGACCGAGGAGGTCACACCGGCAGGTGGCGATCGGTACTACCTGCTGGTCCCACACAGCCAGACGAAGGAAGAAGGGTCTTACGGTACGGACGACATCCTGGGTGTCCAGACCCAGCGTCCCCCGGGCGGGGCGCCGTGCTCGACGACGTACAATCCGGCGCCGTGCCCTTGAGCTAAGAGGGACACTCTCCGTTTTGGACGCCGCCAAGGCAACCTTTCTGCGCGGTCACGCCAAAATGGAGAGTGTCCCAGGTTCGTCGTATACTCAAGGGTCTCCGGAGGAAAAATTGCCGAAGACCCCTCGATCGTGCGGGCTCGTCCTGCTTCTGGTCGCGATGCTCGGATGCGCGGGCGGTGATAGCGGCCTCGCCGGCGGCTTCCAAGACCACAACGTCCTGCTGATCTCGGTGGACACATTGCGTGCCGATCGTCTCGGGCTGTACGGATACGAGCGGCCGACGCCGGTCCTGGATGCGCTCGCCGGGCAAAGCTACGTCTTCGATTCGATGTTCACGACTTCCTCGACGACCTTTCCCGCACACGTCTCGTTGCTGACGGGTCTGTACCCCAAGGATCTCCGCAACGGCTTCTTCCTGAGCGAGTCGGCGACGACGCTCGCCGAGATTCTCGAGGATGTCGGGTACCAGACGCTGGCCGTCGTCAGCGCTCTCCCGCTCGACTCGCGCTTCGGTCTCGACCAGGGCTTCGCGCGTTACGAGTCGGACTTCTCGCGTTGCGGCGGCACAAGCTCCGGGGATCGGTGGTACGCCGTCCACGACTACGAGGTCTTCGAGTGTGACGCCGCAGAAACGACGCAACGGGTCCTGACCAAGATCGACGAGGTCCCGCCGCAGGGACCGTTCTTTATCTGGGTACACTACTTCGATCCTCATCTTCCGTATACGCCGCCCGAGGGGAGCTACGATCCCGAGCTGGTCTCGCGCACCGAGTTCCCGTTCTTTCTGGAAGCCACCGACGACGATCTCGACAGCCTCAACGCGCTGTACGACGGGGAAGTCCGGTTCGTCGATCAACAGATCGGCGTGCTGCTCGAGGAGCTGGAGTCGCGCGGGCTCCGTGAGAACACGATCATCGCGATCGTCGGCGATCACGGCGAGAATCTCTACCAGCACGACGACTTTCTCGGTCACAGTCGGGTCGTCTATGACACCGTGATGCGTATTCCCGGCATCCTGCATCTGCCCGGTCGGCCCGGGGCTCGCGTCGAGGGTCTGACCGATATCACCGACGTCATGCCGACCGTTCTCGGCCTCCTCGGAATTCCCGGTGCCGGACTGGAAGGAGAGAATCTCATCGGCGTACTGGAGTCTGAAGATCCGGTGGCAACGAGACCGTACGTCGCCTGTGAGACCAACGATTTCCTGATGAAGGACCCGGACCAGACCATCGCCATCCGCACGAGAGACGCCAAGTACATCCAGAACAACTGGAACCGCAAAGGCCACACCTTCTTCAATCTGGTTTCCGACCCCGGCGAGAAGCAACCTCTCGAGCATCCGCCCGCTGCGCAGTCCGAGCTGTTGCGCACGCATTACGCCGACTGGAAGGAGCGGCTGAAGATCGGGCAGCTTGCCGCCGGATCGGAGCTCGACGAAGCCACGCTAGAAGCGTTTCGCGCCCTCGGCTACCTGCAGTAGAACCGGCCCTGCTGCCTACTCGTGGAGGCCCTCGGGCTCGGCGTGTACGGCGACCCGGGCGAGCTCCGGGATCGCGTGGCGTAGCTCGCGTTCCAGCCTGTCGGTGAGCTCGTGAGCCGCCTTGAGCGAGGTTCCCGCCGGCAAGAAGCAATGACAAGAAAGGTAGAGACCCGCGGGAGTGCGGCTGATCATCATGTCGTGGACGGCGTTTTCTCCCACCGTTGCCCTCGAGACCTCGTGGATCCGACGCTCGAGCTCGGACCGGGTGTCGGCATCGACGTCCAGGGCCTTCTCGGGCTCGACGGTTCGTTGAAGCTCGAGATGGATGTCGACGCGTCTGAGCTCCTCGATCTCATCGTAGATCCGAGTCTCGACGCGTTCGGCGATGTCGTGCGCCTCGGCCAGCCGCAGGTGAAGCGGAAGCTCGAGGTGGAGATCGGCGTGAGCGCCCTCACCGTTCTCGCGGACGGTGATGTTGTGGGCCTGGAGCCCTTCCATCGACACGGCCATCGCGATCCGCTCGCTCAGCGATGCCAGCGGATCACGCTCGGCCTGCAGCTGCACGAAGACACTCGATGTCGCGCCCGTGATCTTCTTGATCCGCGTCCTCGCGATTTCCGCGATCCGATCGCCCTCGATGATCGGGATGCCCGGGCGTAGGCGGAGCTCGATATCGGTGAAGACCCGGTCGCCGGCCTGCCGGACGCGGATCCGCGGGACGCCGTGGATTCCTTCGAGATCGGCGAGGACACGCTCGATCTGGGGCTTGAGCGCGATCGGCGCCTTGTCGAGCAGAACGTCTACCGCCCTCCTGCCGAGCTTCCACGAGAGGTACAGCACGACGCCGGAGACCGCGATCGCTGCGATCGGGTCGGCGAGCGCCAGCCACGGCGCCTCGAAGCGCCGGGCGACCACGACGCCAACGAGGCCGACGATCACGACCGCCGATGAAGCGATATCGGTGCTGAAGTGCAGCGCATCGGCCTCGAGCGCCTGGCTGCCGCTCGCCTCGGCGACCTTCTTGAGATCGCGCGAACGGTAGTAATCGACGATCATCGAGAGGAACATGACCACAAAGGCCCAGACCGTCGGCTCGACCTCGGGCCCGCCGCCCAGGATCCGCTCGAACGCCTCGAACAGGATCCAGATCGACGCGAGAAGGAGCAGCACGGTCTCGGCGAGCGCGGCGAGGTTCTCGATCTTCCCGTGACCGTAGTGGTGATCGGCGTCGGGCGGTCGCCACGACGTCCGAACCGCGACCCAGGTGAGGACGGCCGCCGCGAGATCGAGAGCGGAGTGCACCGCCTCGGCGAGCAGACCGATGGAGCCCGTGACCACACCCGCCGCGAACTTGAGGACCGTAAGGACCGCTCCCGCGACGACGCTCGCCCCGGCCGCTCTGGTCTTTTCTCGTGTCAGACTCGTCAATGTCGGTTCCCGACCTGCAGAGGTTCAGGCGTGGGGCAGCGCACCGTCACACGCTCTCCGGTGGCCGGATGATCGAACGCGAGCTCCGCGGCGTGGAGCGCGTAGCCGGGGTCACCCGGCAGCGCGCGGCAATCAGCGGACGGGATCCCTCCCTCCGGGTAGAGCGGGTCGCCGACGAGAGGGTAGCCCGCTGCGGCGAGGTGGATCCGGATCTGATGCGGGCGGCCGGTCGTGATGCGAACGTCGCACAGAGACTCGCCATCGCGGCGCTCGACGACGGTGACGTGACTCAGCGCCGGCTTACCGTTCGCGGACGCAGCGTGAACGCTGCCGAGCAGGGGATGCGGCACCGGACCGATCGGCGTATCGATCGAGAACGCATCCGTTTCCGGAGAGCCCGCCGCGAGCGCGCGATAACGCTTTTCCACCTCATGATCGATCCACTGCCGCGAGAGCGCGGTGCGTGCCGCGGGTGTCCGCGCGAACAGCACGATGCCCGATGTCCAGCGCCCGAGTCGATGCAGGGGTGCCGCCTCGGCGAATTGCTCGCGGACGAGACGGAGGAGCGTGGATCGCAGGAATCCGCCGCCGGGCAGGGTCGGTAGACCCGCGGGCTTGCCGACGGCGACGAGATGGTCGTCTTCCAGCAGCACGTCGAACGCTGTCGGCGCGTGGGGCTCCTCCCACGGCGGGCGTCGCCAGACCAGAGTTTGACCGCTTCGCAGGATCGCGTCATATCCGACGGGCTTCGAGTCGACCAGGACACGGCCGGTCTCGATCCGCTCTCGCCACTCCTCTGCGGATGAATGCTGGTAGCGTTCAGCCAGATAGGTGAGCAGCGACTCGCCCTCGGCGTCCTGCCCGAGCCGTTCTCGATACTCGAATCCAGCGTTCCAGATCACGCCCTCATTATCTCAAACGGGGTGGAGCCGTTCTTGTCCGGAATAGGTCCTGCATCGGTCCCAGGCAACCCCGCACCTGCCCCGTCGGTACAATGTAAGATGCGTGGAGATGACGCGCGCGGCGGGCCCTTCAGAGAAGATCCAGTGGCGTTGGCCTCTTGTTGTTGCCGCGGTGGGCGTTCTTGCCTACGCCAACACGATCCCCAACGGCTTCACGCTCGACGACATCCCGATGGTCCGGGACAACCCGGAGATCGTCGCGGTCGCAGGGATCCCGTCGCAATTCTCGAAACCGTACTGGCCGGGTGAGGTCGCCTCCGGTCTATACCGCCCGATCACGATCTCGTCGTACGCGATCAACCGCGCCCTCACGGGCCCCGGTGCCGCCGGGTTCCACGCGGTCAACGCGTTGCTCCACGGGTTGGTCTGTCTGGCGGTCTGGTTCGTGGCCCGGCGTGCCGGGACGCACTACGGCACGGCGTTGCTGGCGGGACTCCTCTTTGCGGTGCACCCGATCCACACCGAGGCCGTCGCCAACATCGTGGGGCGCGCCGAGCTTCTCGCGGCGCTCGGCGTCCTGGTGGCGTGGATCGCGCACCGGCGAGCCTCGGAAGCCGCGCCCGGCCGGGCCCGCGTCGGTTGGGCCGTGTCGGCAGCGGCCTACCTCCTCGCGGTTCTGTCCAAGGAACACGCGATCGTGGCCCCGGCGCTCTTCGTCTTCGACGATCTCCTGATCGCGAAGGGCGAGGGGGAGCCCGCCGTTCGCGTCTTTCGTCCGACACGATACCTTCCGTATGTCGCGGCAATCGTTATCGCCGTGGCCCTGCGGACGGCGGCGCTGGGTGGGTTGCGCGGTGCGGAGACCGCGGCGTTCATCGACAACCCCGCCGTCGCAGCCGGGGCTTGGACGCGTGGCGCCACGGCCGTCTGGGTCCACGCCCGCTACGTCTGGCTCATGCTCTGGCCCGCGCGGTTGTCGTCGGACTACTCCTTCGATGCCATTCCGGTGGTCGACTCCGCGTTCGATCCGAGGTTCCTGATCGGCTGCGGCTTGACGATCGGGCTCATGCTGCTGGGGTGGTGGGGTTGGAGACGACAACGAACGGTGGCGCTCGGCGTCTGCGTCTGGCTGCTCTTCTGGCTGCCCGCCGGCAACCTGTTGTTCCCCGCGGGGACGGTCATGGGCGAGCGGCTGATCTACCTGTCATCGCTCGGTCTCTGTCTCCTCGCCGCGCATGCGACCGTCAAGGCGGTGAATCAACCGGGGCTACGCGTGGCGGTGCTCGTCGCGGTCGCAATCGCGTTGACCGCGCTATCGGCACGGACGTTCACGCGGAATCCGGACTGGGACGACAACCTCACCCTCGCTCTCGCCGACCTCCGCGCCGAGCCACGTTCGGCCAAGCTTCACGCGGGAGCGGCAATCGAGCTTCACGACGCCGGGGAAATCGAGCGGGCCAGGGAGCAATACGAAAAGGCGTTGCGGATCTATCCGGACTACGCGCAGATGCACTACAACTACGGTGTGCTCCTCGAGCCCCGATGGCCCCAGGAAGCGATCCGGCATTACCGCCGCGCCGCGGAGCTCTCGCCGGCAAACCCGTTGCCCCGAAAAGCGCTGGCCCGGTTGCTCGCTACCTCAGCTCCGCCTTGAGCCCCGGGGGATCAGGGGACCAGGTCGACGACCTCGATCTCGATGGACAAGGGATCGCCGTCGCGGAGCATCGACAGAACCGCATAGTCAGCCTCGCGAGAGATTGCGGGAGAACAGCCCCGTTCGTAGATCGGGGTGTCGTCGATCGCCACGAGGACATCGCCCTTGCGTATTTCGCTCTCCGCACCCGGAGTATCGGGAAAGATGTGGATGACCTCGAGACCCTCTTCCTCCGGGCTGAACGCCACGCCGATTCCGCGCAGGGGATCGGATCGGATCGGTTCGTCGGAATCGGGGATCATCCGGATTCGCCGCGTCCGTTGATCGAAGGTCAGGGCAAATCGATTGAGGATGTCCTCTCCGGCGATTCGCGTGGCGTTCTCGGTGGCGTCGGCCACCGGTTTCTCGATGATCAACGGGCCGTAGGCGACGTCCACATCGAGCCGGCCGGTCTTTTCGAGGAGGACCCTGTTGTAGCGGACGGAGGCCGCTACGGCACGCGGCTCGATCGCCCACGGAACCTCGTCAGTGTCCCGAAGATGGAGTCCCGATGTCGAACCCGAGTCGATCAGCACCGGTAGCCTGGTTTCACCGATTTCGAGAGCCAGGTACGGCCGCAGCTTGCCGACGTCCTTGAAGATCGTCTTGCCGTCGACCGGCGGAAGCGATCCCTTGCCGACGCGCACCTCGCTGGTGTGGTAGTCGAGCGTCAGCAGGAAGTCCTTGAAGGTCGGAAACCCGAGGATCCCGTCAAAGTGCGCACCGAGCGCCCGCACGAGATGGTCCATGTCGTGCACGTCGGCCTTGAGCTTGTTGATCTTGAGCGGTCCGGCCTCGCCGTTCCGCAGACGCACCGACTTCCCCGGCCGTGTCTTGCGTCCCGTGATCCGGCGGTAGGAATCGGGGTCGATCGAGGTGTGGCTGGCTCCCGTGTCGAGCACGAGGATCAGGGTCTTCTCGGGATCTCCGTCAAACGTGACCGGAACGAGCCAGAGCCCAAGACACCGCTCGGAGGGGATGACCTTGTCCTTCGCGTTCGTGGACGAGACCAAGACGAAGACCGCCACGGCGGTCGCGGCCGCGAGTCGAAGAGGGGTTCGCATCCTGAGCATGGTCGAGACTGCTACCATCCGGGACCGGCGACCTCAGTTCGAAACGAGACGACGCAACAGACGCCCGTGGGGCTTACGCTCGTCGAGACGTCGTAGCCCGAGATCGTGGGCGATGCGCTGCGCTTCGCGGAGCTCCGCACGCTCGAGCGGGCGGTTGATCTCGACGTAGCGATCACCGCCCACCTTGCCGGCCGGGCGGTACTGATCCATCAGGTTGACGTAGGAGTCCGGACCGAGCTCCTCCGCGATCCAGCTCAGGATCGCGCGGGTGTCGTCGATCTCGCCGGGCATGACGAGGTGACGGATCAGCACCCCACGGCGGGCAAGACCGTCGTCGTCAAAGACGAGCGGTCCGACCTGACGGTGCATCTCCCGGATCGCGGC
>JBFJTV010000093.1:0-8730 GCA_041625075.1 Candidatus Polarisedimenticolaceae bacterium
GTTCTCCATCAGGGCAAGCACGGACCGCAGACCGGACAGACTTCCCGTGCTGAAGAACAGGTGACTGTCCGTGAGCGTGTATGCGAAGGTCTCCTCGTCCTCGGTCGTGCCACCAGGTGCGGTGATCGACCAGATCGGGGTACCCAGATACTCCTGCTCGTCGAACGCCACCATCAGCCCTGCCATGAGGGTGCGGATCTGGCCGAGGGCCATCTCCAACGTCTGCCGGTCGGCGACGGCAATTCCGAACAGCTCATCGACAAATTCGAGCGAGGTGGGGTCTCCCGGCTTCTTGGGGGGTCGCGCAAAGGTCATCGTGATGACGTCGTCACCGAGACTCGACATCAGACTCTTTTCGATATCGACCCCCGTGATCTGAGTCATCTGCTGGAGCTGTGTCTGGAACATGGCGGCGAACTCGGGGTCTCCGGCCTCGAACATCTCGACTAGCGCGTTCCATGCCTGCGCGATGCTGAAGTTCGAGACGCTCGCCTCGATGGCCTCATCCGGTACGAACTCGGGTACCCGCACGGGCCCCGGTCCGTAAGCCAGCACCTTGATGAGCCCCTTGTTCTCCTCGAAGACAACTCCGAAATCGATGTCCGTCGATCCCTCGCCCACGTGGGTCGCGAGGTAGGCGGCCTCGATCACTTCGAGAGCCATCGCGTTGAACATCGCCTCGGAGTCGAAGTCCACGGGAGATGGGGGAAGGGGTGCCTCCTCCCCGTCCGCGGCGGGCGGTTCCTCCTCGCCGATGAACGCCGCCTCGATGACCGGCAGGAACGAGCCGAAGTTGAGGTAGATCATCGTGTCCCACTCGGGAGACCGCTTGCGGATCTTGCGGAATGCGGGCGCGTCCGACAACGGGGATGTGGTGCCGTCCTTGATTCGCGTCACGGTGTCTCGTAGCAGGGATACCGGCTCGCCGAAGACCAGAAAGCCGTCGACCATCGCCCAGCCTTCGCGATCGTCTGTCCCCTCTTCCGACACCGACCGGCGGATGTGGAGCGTCTCGCCCTTGAATTCTTCCTCGATCTCCAAGATCTGCGTATCTGCGGATTCCTCGCGCGTCTGCTCCAGATCCGTGGCAAGCAGATCCGTGAACATCTCCTGGTTGTCGCCGATGTCGGCGATCACGACGGCAACGACGGATTGAGCCGGGTCGTCCGCCATCAGGCCTTCGACGTCGTCGATCACCATGGCGACCTGACCGCGAAAGCCTTCGAGGATGCTCGAGAGCTCGTGCCCCGTCGACTCCCGGGTCATCTCCTCCCACCGGTCGATCTCCATCGTCTCTCTCAGCGGGACCAGAAAGCGCTTGATCGCAGGATCCTCCCAGGCCTGGCCAATGGGCGTTTCCGGCCACGACGCCTGGAACCGCGGCATGTCCTCGATCATCAGCACGATACCGGCGTCCGCGGACAGCACGTCCTCGAGCCGCGGCCGCTCCTGCGCGAGCAACGGGCAGCACGCAACCAGGAGAACAACGACGAGGCAGCACAGTCGACGCATCATCAGTTCCCCTCTTCGCTCGCGCTCGGGGGCGCGGGCGGGTCATTGTAACGAAAGCCGGTGTTCGGATTGCGTACGTCAAACGCGAACGCGTCGCGGTTCTCGAGGAAATCCATGACCACGCGCATGGGAATCGAGAATCCCATGCCCTCGACGCCGACCATCCCGATCTTCATGCTGTTGACTCCGATTACCTCGCCGCGGAGATTGAACAACGGTCCTCCGGAGTTGCCGGGGTTGATCTGTGCGGTGCTCTGGATAAACAGCCGGCCCCCCAACGCCCGGTTCTTCAGGCTGACGATCCCCTGGGAGACCGTGCGGTCGAACCCGAGGGGGCTTCCGATACTGAACACCGTATCGCCCTGGCGAAGTGCCTGCGAGTCGCCCGCCGGGACGCTCTCGAGCTTTCGGCCGGCGAGGTCTTCGATCTTGAGCAGCGCAAGATCGGCGTGCGGGTGAGTGGCGACGATCCGAACGGCATCGAACTGGACACGCTCGAGACCCTGGTCGGTCTGTTCGAACAGCGTCAAGGTGATCTTGTGCTCGCCGGCGATGACGTGATGCGCGGTGATGACGTAACCGTCTGGATGGATCACAAAGGCCGAGCCGAGCGCCGTCGGTGTCTGGACCTGCAGTACGGCCTCGGCGCAACGCCCGACGTTCTCGTTGACCGTCAGCTCGTCGCGGGATGTGGCGACGATGTAGAGATCGCGAGACTCGACCGTACCGGGCCGTTCTTCGGCGGTAACGATGCGATCGATGCGCTCGGCGGGGATCGACAGCACGCTGAACCCGAGATCGACCACGACGTGGTCCGCACGCTCGGCGAGGATCTCGCCCTTGACGGTCGCGCCGTTCTTGAGGTGAACGGTCGCCATTCCGCCGTCGGCGTGAGCCACCGCCACGGCCACCGTCATCACGAAACAGGCCGTGGTGATCCATCTCCGAAAAAGTCCGACGTGCACGACGCCTCCGACCATCTTCGCACCGGCACGAAAGCTGACGGTCATTAGTATAGGTTCCCGTCACGCAACAGGCCCGTCGGGGCCGAGGACCGACCCCCTCCTTGTTGCTGTATGTTACTCGAAGGAGGTCGTGAATGGACAGAATGCCCGATCAGGTCGTCTTTATCACCGGGGCGAGTAGCGGGATCGGCGAGGCCTGCGCCCACGCGTTTGCGCGTGAGGGCGCCCGGCTTCTTCTGGCTGCACGGCGTGGCGATCGCCTCGCGGCGATGGAAGGCCGGCTCCGCGAGGCGGGCGCGACCGCGGTGCGGCACATGAGCCTCGACGTCCGGGACTCCGACCGGGTCCTCCGAGCCGTTGAGGATCTCCCCGAGGCTTGGAAAGCGATCGAGGTGCTCGTCAACAACGCCGGTTTGAGCCGTGGCCTCGACAAGCTGCACCACGGCCGGCTCCAGGACTGGGAAGAGATGATCGACACGAACGTCAAGGGCCTGCTGTACGTCGATCGGGCGGTGGTCCCGCTGATGGTCGAGCGCGGTCGCGGCACGGTCGTACACATCGGGTCAGTGGCGGGGAGACAGCTTTACCCCGGCGGCAACGTGTACTGCGCGAGCAAGCACGCCGTGCGCGCCGTGACCGAGGGCCTGAGGATCGACCTGCTGGGGACCGGTGTGAGGGTGACCACCGTGGATCCCGGGCTGGTGGAGACCGAGTTCAGCGTCGTCCGATTCCACGGGGACCGCGCGCGGGCCTCGGGGACCTACCAGGGTATGACGCCCTTGACCGGGGCCGATGTCGCCGACGTGGTGGTTTTTGCGGCGACCCGACCTCCTCACGTCGATATCGCCGAGGTTTTGGTGCTTCCCGTGGACCAGGCGGGCGCGACGTTCGTACATAGAAGAGAGAGCTAGGAGCGCAGTCGAGAGATGCTGGCGGCCATGCGTGAGACCCGGAGGCTATTTCGTCGGTTCGCGACGGCTCTGGCCCTCGTGACGGTGGCCCTCACCCCGATCGCCCACCTGAGCGTTCCCGCCCAGGCACAGGAAAAGGATGAGCCCCGCAAGAGCGGGCTTGTCGAGCGCACCGGAGCGCGGCTGGTCCAGCTCGACGCCACGCTGACGGGCCCCGAGGAGGTTCTCGACAGCCTGACGCGAGAGGACTTCTATCTCCGGGTCGGCTTGAAACAGGTCAGGGAGTTCACCGTCGACCGCGTCTGCGCCGGCGCGCCCGAACTCGACCTCGAGGCTCTCGCGGAGCTCGACGAGGAGTCCATCCCGGCCCGGCCGCGAACCGCGGTGACGTTCGTCTTTTATTTCGATCAACCCCATCTGACGATGAACGGGCGCGCACGTGCGATGGATATCGTCCGCGATCTGATCGACGAGCTGATCGTGGACGGCAACCGCGGCATGATCGTCTCGAGCGCCGATCGCATCGAGACGTTCGCGGAGCTCACCGACGACCCGGTCGCCCTTCTCGCGGCCATGGACGTGCTCGAGAACGACCGCGATCAGTGGGACCTGTACGCCGCTCAGGAGGTCTACCGGCTGACGGAGATCACCCAGGAGCTGCGTGGGGCCGGCGGCGGGTCATCGATGCGGGCGGACCGTTACCGCGCGCTCAACCTCGCGAGGCTGTACTACGCCGACGAGCTGTGGCGGGCCGAGCGAGACAATCGCCGTTTCTCGATGATGCTCGGGCGGATCTCCGGTCTCGAGGGACCCAAGGCGGTCGTCTATCTCGCCGACAACATGCGGATCCGCGCCGGGATGCACTATCTGGAGCTGTTCGGCCAGCTCGAGCAGGGCCGGGTGCTCGAGGAGTTCGGCACCACCTCGGGTACCGAGTTCTCCCAGGTGTCCGGCGCCGGTCTGGGCGCGTTGACGACCTTCGACATGGTCGTCGATCAGGCGTCGGCGTACGGCATTCGGTTGTATACGGTGCAGGCCGAAGGGCTCGTGATGGCGGGTTCGGTCAACGTCCCGACGACGACGCGGGTACGTGACGCGCAGGATACGTTGAGGGACTTCGCGCTCGAGACCGGAGGGACCGCCTTTCTCAACGGCGTCAAGTCGTCGAAGATCGCCGCGAAGATACGCAAGGATCTCTCCTGCCTCTTTCTCATCAGCTTCGACCCGGAAGGCCGCGCCGAGGATCGCTCGCTCGCCGTCAAGCTCAGGGTCGATCATCCGGACGTCAAGGTGCAGGTCCGCGGGCGTGTGGTGATTCAGAGCGAGTCCACCAAGGTGACCTCCGAGCTGCTCGCGGCGTTTGCCAACCCGGGGATCGGCGACGCCGACGTTCCCATTCGCCCGTCGATCATCCCCACGGGATACGAGGACGGTGTCTTTCACGCACTGGTTCAGGTTACCGTTCCCAGCAGCCAGGTCCCGGCCGCGACGTGGGACATCGGAGCGTCGATCGTCTCGCGTGGAAAGGTCACGGACGCGTCCGGGCGCCTCACGGTGAGCAACCCCGACGCCCCGGTGATCATGCAAACGACCATGGAGTTTCGCCCCGGACCCTTCGAGGTCGTCGCCGTCGCCCACAACATCACCACGGACGTCGTCACGTCGCAGCAGCTCGCGGGCGAGTGGCCCCGCCCCAACGCCGAGCTCGCATCCGTGGGACCGATCGCCGTGCTCCAGAGAACCCACGGCGCCATCCTGAAGAACTCCAAGGTCCGGAAGTCGGCGATCGTCGCGTTTGCCGACGAGGAGCCGATCGACCCGGCGATCGCCGCGCGTCTCGTGGCCCCCGTCTGCAAGAGCAGCGACCAAAAGGGTAAGCTCAAGGTCGAGCGGTTCCTTTACGGTCAGAGCGAGGTGTCCTTTCCGGTGATGTCGGTCGATCTCGGCAAGGATCAGTGCGCGCTCATCCAGGACGTGATCCCGGCCAGCACGATGACCTCAGGCTCGTTCCGCTACGAGATCCGTATTCTCCACCGCGGCGAGGAGCTTGCCCGCGCCGACCGCAAGTTCGTTGCCTGGGACGGCACTCCGCTCTAGCTTGTTGTTGGCGGGGCGAGACGGTGCGCGAGTGGCCGCGTGCCGGTATCCTTGACGGGTGGAGCTCAAGAGGACGTGATGCGCGGTTTCTCGCCGCGGTCGGGAACGGCACGGCTGCTGCTTGTTTTGACGTTCGCCACCGCTCCGGCACTTGCGGAGGACCGACCGCCGCCTTCGGCGAACGTCGATCCCAGGGTCGACTTTGAAGAGCGGGTCTCGCTCGTCAATGTTTACGCCACGGTGCGCGACAAGCGGGGGGAATTCGTCCGCGACCTCGTGTCGAGCGACTTCGCGGTCTTCGAGGACGGCGTCGCGCAATCGATCACGCACTTCGCCGTCGAGAATCTCCCGGTCAACGTCGTGCTTGTGGTGGACGCGAGCGGATCGATGTCCAAGAAAAAGCTCGACACCGCGAGAAAAGCCGCCAAGCGGTTCCTCCGGACGCTCGAGTTCCCACGCGATCGCGCGATGGTCGTTGCCATCACGAATCGACCGGAGATCGTTCAGGAGTGGAGCTCGAATGTCGAGGTCCTTTCGGACGCGATCGGCGGTCTCGAGGCTTCCGGAACGACCGCGTTGTACGACTCGATCCTGGTCGGGGTGGACGAGCTCCGCGGTCTCGACGGGCGCCGGGTGATCATCCTGCTCAGCGACGGGCTAGATCGTCCGGGCTCGACGGTCACCTTCGAGTACGCGCTTGATCAGGCCAGACGCGCCGGCGTCATGGTGTACAGCATCGGTCTCGGCCGCTACCTGTGGGCCGCCTACGACCTGCTCGGAGAGCGCTCCGCGCAGCAGATCCTCACCCGCCTCGCAAACGAAACGGGTGGCGCTCCGTTCTTCGCGACGCGCGCGGGCCAACTCAAACGCGCGTACAGCCAGGTCGCCGAGGAGCTGCAACACCAGTACGGACTCGGTTACGTATCGAAGAACGAATCGAGGGACGGCGCGTGGCGGCGGATCCGGGTGTCGGTCAACGGCGGCCGGGGCACCGCCTACCATCGCCCCGGCTACTACGCCCCCGAAGACTGACGACGCGGGGTCTGACACTGAATCCTGAATCCTGAATCCTCCCCTCCCCCTGAATGACTCCTCACGGACCGGCATTCACGATTCAGGGTCTGACCCCATCTGTTAAACTGTCGAATCTCTAGCCACGGAGTCCTCATGAGCGATAGGCCCTCGACGGACGGTCGGCGGCAGAACCATCTCGCCGGTCAGACCAGCCCCTATCTGCTGCAACACCTGTACAACCCGGTGGACTGGCACGCGTGGGGGCCGAAGGCGATAGAGAGAGCGCGGGCCGAGGACAAACCGATCTTTCTTTCGATCGGCTACGCCGCCTGCCACTGGTGTCACGTGATGGAGCGGGAGTCGTTCGAGAACGACGACATCGCGGCCTTTCTCAACGAGCATTTCATCTCGATCAAGGTGGACCGCGAGGAACGCCCGGACATCGACGAGATCTACATGACCGCCGTGCAGCTGATGACCGGCGCCGGCGGTTGGCCGCTCAGTATCTTCCTCACCCCCGAGCTCAAGCCGTTTGTCGGGGGCACGTACTTCCCGCCCGTGGACGCTTACGGTCGCCCGGGTTTCCTGACCGTGCTGCAACGGATCCAGGAGGCGTGGTCGTCGCGGCGCGCCGAGATCGAGAAAGCCGGCGGCGACATGACCGACTCGATTCGCACCGTCACCGAGGGGCAACCGGCGAAACCGGACGGTGAGCCGGCGGGGCGGATCGAGATCGCCAACGCGGTCGCAGAGCTCTCCGCTCGATTCGATTCCTCCTGGGGCGGGTTCGGGTCCGAGCCCAAGTTCCCACCGCACGGGGCGCTCAACCTGCTCCTGCGCGAGCACTCGCGCTCGGGCGATGAGATCCCGCTCGAGATGGCCAAGTTGACCCTGGATCGCATGGCGCTCGGTGGGATGTACGACCAGATCGGCGGCGGTTTTGCGCGGTACAGCGTCGATCAGCGGTGGCTCGTGCCGCACTTCGAAAAGATGCTCTACGACCAGGCGTTGCTGGTGCCGGTCTACGTGGACGCGTGGCGGATCACGCGCAAGGAACTCTACCGGCGCGTCGCTGAGGAGACACTCGATTTCGCGCGCCGCGAGATGACGGACGGCGGAGGAGGGCTGTTCTCGTCACTCGATGCCGACAGTGAAGGCGAGGAGGGAAAGTTCTACGTCTGGACACCGCAAGAGGTGCGCGCCGTGCTCGGCGCGGAAGAAGCGGAGCTGTTCGAGAAGATCTACGGTGTGACCGCGGCAGGCAACTTCGAGGGTAAGAACATCGCGAACCTGCTTGCCGGCGATCTCGCCGTCCAGGCCGAGAGGATCGGCCAGAGCGAAGACGAGCTGGTGGCGACGCTCGAGCCGATCCGGGCAAAGCTGCTCGCGGCCCGCGAGCAGCGAGTTCGTCCCGGGACCGACGACAAGGTCCTGACCGCCTGGAACGGCCTGATGA
Organism: Candidatus Polarisedimenticolaceae bacterium; assembly: GCA_041625075.1. Classification (GTDB taxonomy): domain Bacteria; phylum Acidobacteriota; class Polarisedimenticolia; order Polarisedimenticolales; family Polarisedimenticolaceae; genus JBFJTV01. The sequence goes on from JBFJTV010000093.1 coordinate 7,956, forward strand.
TCACGGCGTTCTCGCGTGCCTACCAGGCCTTCCGACGCAACGAGGATCTCACTTCCGCCCGGAATGCCGCACGCTTTGTTCTCGAGCACATGATCGAGGACGGCCGGCTGCGGGTGTCGTTCCGCGAAGGCAAGTCGCAGTACAACGGCTATCTCGACGACCACGCGTTCTTTGCCCGCGGACTCCTCGATCTGTACGAATCCGGCGGGGAGCGCGAGTTTCTCGACTCCGCCGAGAGAATCGCGCGGACGATGGTCACGCACTTCGAGGACCCCGACAAGGGAGGCTTCTTCTTCACATCGGACGACCACGAGACGCTTCTGACGCGAACGCGGAGCTCGCACGATGGCGCGCTGCCCTCCGGCGCCGGGGTCGCCGCCGAGTTGCTGCTGCGGTTGTCCTATCACCTCGCCGACCCCTCGCTGCGCGATCCGGCGGTCAGGACCCTGCGGTCCTACCGCCCGTTGGTCGAGCAGGCTCCGTCGGCGTTCACTTCGTTGCTCGTCGCGGCCGAGCTCGCCGCCGCCGTCCCGATCGAGATCGCGGTGGTCGGAGGGAGCGAACAGGCCGACACCGCAGCGCTGTTGCGCGTGGTGGGCGAGAAGTTCCTCCCGAGCCGGATCATCGGGATCGCCTCGCCGGAGAACGGCAACGACGGCCTGCCGCTGCTCGCGGGCAAGACCACCGTGGACGGTCGCGCCGCCGCGTACGTCTGCCGGAATTACACGTGCGAGGCCCCCGTCACCGACCCGGATGAGCTCGCGCGCGCGCTCGA
>JBFJTV010000094.1:0-8672 GCA_041625075.1 Candidatus Polarisedimenticolaceae bacterium
ACCGTCACGATGAGGCCGGTGTAACCCTCGAGGAAGTGCGAGTAGGAGAACAGCACCAGATAGATCAACTGGCTGATGCCTGCCTCGACCGCGGCAAAACGCAGACCGACCACGAGACGCAGATAGCTGACGACCAGTAAGACCGACACCGCCGACGCCAGAACAAACGCGATGACCACGTCGATGTGATCGACGGTGTAGGAGAACAGCAGGTTGAACGCGAAGAAGGCCGCCGCCAGAAAGAGGTAGTTCATGGGGTGCAGGTCGATCTTCTTGATGATCGTGATGACGAACATCCACACAAAGAAGAACCCCAGCGAGATCGGCGCGAAAAAGCTCGCGCGCGCGGCCAGCGGCCCGGGGTTGAGGCGGTGCGGCGCCTCGATCCCGATCTGGAATCCCGAGATCAGATTCTCGAACGACCACTCGAGAAGCCACCCGTCCGCTGTTTCGGTCTTATCCGTAGGCGAGATGGTCCCCTGCGGGAAATCGACCTGTCGGAAGTCCGTGGCGATGGTCATGTTGAAGTTGGTCACACGATTGACGTCCGCACCGAACGAGTACCGCCACCAGTCGAGACCACGAGAGCGGTACGTGATTCGAAAGGACACTCGTTGTCCCTGCTTGACGGGGACCGTCTCGCGTAGGATCCGCGTGCCGTCGCGGGTGACCGGCTCGAACTCCGGATCGCCGTTACCGTCGATCTCGAACGTGAAGTCGTCGTAGCTCGCCGCCGTCGTCGGAAAGCGATAGGTGATCACGAGCTCGCCCTCGCGTTCGTCGTCGTGGACGTAGGTGTAGACCGCGTCGAAGCCGACGGCGTAGGTCGAGTACCACAGCAGTCCCTTCTTCCGTTGGTCGAGATCGAGGCTGACCTCGATCTCCGAACCGTCGAGGATCACCGGGACCTCCTCGGTCGCCCGGATCTCTCGGGTGACGACCTTGCGCGTGTGTGTTTCGAGATCCTCGACCTCTTCCTTGCGGGTCTTCCGGACCTGGTGCGTCAAGACCAACTCGGGCGAGAGCTGCATCTGCTCCGAGCCCCACAGGGCCGATACCTCGTGTTGAAGTTGCCGATCGGTGTTCCAGGTTCGGTGCTGAACGCTGCCGCCGAGCACCGTCCATGCGAGGGTCGCCACGATGTAGATCATGGCGATCGCCGACATCCGCTTGGCCATGGGAAGCTCCTTTGGCGGGAAATGTGGACCCTGAATTTGCATTGGCGTCGCGTCCCCGGTGACGCTGCGACGTCTTTTTGGAGCAAATTGCACGCAACCGGCACGAAGTCGAATCCCTCGCGCTAGAATCCACCCATGAGCGGCCCGCACGTGATTCTCGTGGTTGACGATGATCCGCACATCCGCGAAGTCATCCGCTACGCCCTTCAAAAAGAGGGCTTCGAGACGGTCGAGGCGGCAAACGGTCGCGAAGCCCTCGAGGCCTTTGACCGCAGTCCTCCATCCCTGATGGTGCTCGACATTTTGATGCCGGAGATGGACGGTTGCGAGGTCTGCCGCGCCGTTCGCAGCCGCTCGGATCTCCCGATCGTCTTTCTGTCATCGAAGGACGAAGAGGTCGACCGGATCGTCGGGCTCGAGCTCGGCGGCGACGACTACATCACGAAGCCGTTCTCTCCCCGGGAACTGATCGCCCGGATCCGCGCGATCCTGCGCCGCACCGCCGAGCCGTCCCGCCCGGCCGGCGATTCCGCCGCTCCTCGGGCGCGGATCCTCCGCCACGGCAGGCTCGAGATCGACCTCGATCGCTACCGCGTCCTCTGGGACGGCGCCGAGATCGTATTGACCGTCACGGAGTTCGGATTGCTCAGAACGCTGACGGCCTACCCGGAGAAGGTGTACACGAGGAACGAGCTGATGGAGGGAGCATACGAATTCGATACGGTGGTCTCGGGACGGACCATCGACAGCCACGTGCGGCGGCTTCGGAAGAAGCTCGCCGACGCCGGCGGCGATCCGATCGTGACGGTCCACGGGCTGGGTTACAAGCTCGGCCCCGACCGGTAGCCGACCGCGAGCGCGCAACCCTCCATGCCCTGGCGCCCCCGGCTTCGCACGGTCCTGCTCCTCGTCAACGTCCTGATCCTGCTCCTGCCGGTCGGCGGGATCGCGATCCTGCGACTTTACGAGAACGAGTTGATCCGCCGCACCGAATCGGAGCTGATCGTTCAGGGCGCGGTGGTGCGCGAGTTCTACACCGAGGCCTACGTCGAAGAATCAAGGCGCGTGGAAAACGCCGGCGAGGCTCAGGGAACCCCGGTTCCGCCGGTGACGCCAACCGCGACCGACATCGAGGACATCGATCTCACCCCGCTTCGGCCGATGCTCGACATCTCTGAGGACGAGGTCCGCCCCCCGGCGCCCGCCGCCACCGCGAGCGCCGACGGTCCGCTACCCGTTGCCGCCGCGGCGGGGCAGCGTGTCGCCGAGCAGATCGATGCGGCCGCGCGCACGACGCTCGCGGGGATCCGGATCGTCGACGCCCGCGGGGTGGTCGTCGCGACCACCGGGGCGGAGCTCGGTCTGTCGCTCGCCGACCGGGAGTCGGTCGCGCGGGCGCTCGCCGGAGAGAACGTCAGCCTGTTGCGCCGCCGGATCTCGGACGAGCCACGCCCCGCGCTGCAGTCGGTCAGCCGCGGCCAGCGTTATCGCGTGTTCGTCGCCCTCCCGGTCGTCGTGGACGACCATATCGTCGGCGCGGTCGTGCTGTCGCGAACGCCGATGGACATCACCAAGGCGCTCTATCTCAACCGGCGACCGCTGCTCATCGGTGCGAGCGGTCTGCTTGTCGTCGTCATCCTGGTCTCGGTGCTGACGTCACTGACGATCAGCCGCCCCGTTCGCGCTCTGACGCGGCAGGCTGAGCTCGTCTCGCGCGGGGAACAGGGCGACGTCGTTCCGCTGGAGTCGCCGGGCACGCACGAGGTCGCCCAGCTTTCCGACGCGCTGACCCGGATGGCGCGAACGCTCGAGGATCGTGCCGACTACATCCGCGAGTTCGCGTCGCACGTCTCCCACGAGTTCAAGACTCCCCTGACCACGATGCGTGGCGCCATCGAGCTGCTCCGCGACACGAAGACCATGACTCCAGCCGAGCAACAGCGGTTCGTCCAGATCCTCTCGGAGGCCTCGGAACGGCTCGAGCACCTCGTCCGCCGGCTGCTCGACCTCGCGAGGGCCGACGTCCTCCGGCCGGGGGACGAACGGACTCGCGTCGCCGATGCGGTCGAGCGTGCCGCGAGGCGTCACCGCGAGGCCGGGACGCATGTCGAGGTCGAGCACGACGCGGCGATCGGCTCGGTCCGGATGGCGGAAGAGCTTCTCGACGAGATCGTCTCGAACATCCTCGACAACGCGAGACAGCACGGGGGCGACGGGGTCCATGTCGTCGTCGGCACGCGGCTCGACATGCTTGCGCTGCCTCCCGAGGTCGAGATACGGATCGAGGACGACGGTCCGGGGATCTCAAAAGCCAACGCGGCGAGGGTGTTCACGCCCTTTTTTACGACGGCGCGCGAGCGAGGCGGGAGCGGTCTGGGTCTGAGCATCGCGCGCGCGCAGGTCGAGGCGCACGGGGGCTCGATCGAGCTGGCACCGTCGAGCCGTGGGGCGGTCTTCGTGATCCGGTTGCCGGCGGACGTCGATCCGCCGGCGGGCGCTTGAATCTTCAACGATCGGGGTCGAGCCACGCAGCATAGAGGTCCGGGCGACGATCGCGAAGAAAAAGGCGTCTGGCGTGGGAGCCCGCGATCGCCCCGAGATCGATCTCCGCGAACAGGATGTGCTCCTCGCGGGCAGGTGCGCGTGAGACGACCCGGCCGTCGGGTGAGCACACGAACGACTCACCGGCAAACGAAAGACGCTCCTCGGGGCCGACGCGGTTGCACAGTGCAATGAAGTAGCCGTTCTGGAAGGCAGCGACGCGCATCTCGGCTTCGAACAGGCCGTCGGGCCACTCGTCGACCGCGCCCGCCTGGGCGAGCGCCCGCATGTACTCGGGGTAATGCCGGTCGTAGCAGATCGCGACACCGATCCGGCCGTGCCGCGTGTCGTAGACCGGGGTGCCCGTGTCGCCCGGGGTGTAGTAGCCCTGCTCGTGAAAACCCGGGTAGTCGGTGATGTGGACCATCCGGGTCTTTCCGAGCAGCCGCCCGTCGGCGTCGATGACCGGCGAGCTATCGAAACATGCCTCGCCGTCCCGTTCGTAGAGGTTGAGCACGACGACGACGCCGTGCTCGCGCGCGCGCGTCGTGAACGCCTCGGTGATCGGCCCGGGAATCGGCTCGGCGCCTCTCTGCCGGCCGGGCTCCGCCGGGACCTGGGGATAGAACCGCTCGAAGGCGAGCTCGGCGAAGCACACGACCTGGGCGCCTTCACGGGCCGCGCGATCGAACGCGGCGAGGCCCCGCTCGAGGTTCTCGCTCTTGTCGTGACCGGCCTTCTGCTGGACGAGCGCGATCTTCATGGGGGTGCCATTAGACACTACAATGAATCCATGTCGAGATTGCGGTCGGTTCTGTGTCTTGCCCTGCTCGGAACGGCGCTGGCCCCGTCGGTGGGCTGCTCATGCGGGAGCGGAAATCGGCTAGTGGACGAGGCGGAGGCGCGTTACGAGGAGGGCGATCTCGTCGGGGCCCTGGCCCTCTTCGAGCAGGCCCTCGAGCGCGAACCGGACCTCCCTGCGGCGCTCTACGGAATCGGCGTGATCCAGTACTCGTGGGAACGGCACGCGACGGCGCTCGAGCCCCTCGAGCGTGCGGTTGCCCTGGTTCCGGAGTCTGCCGACTACCGCAAGGTCTACGCGGATACGCTGGCGAGGCTGGGGCGTTACGATGACGCCATCCGCGAATACGAGACGGTCCTGAAGCTGTCGCCGTCGCAGACGACGGCGTACTACTCGATGGGAATCGCCTATTACAACAAGCAGGAGTACGACGCGGCCGCGCGATGGCTACGGCGCTATCTCGAGTCCGAGCCCAAGGCGGTCAACCGCGATCAGGTCTACCAGATGATTCAAATCCTCGAAGAGTAGGACCCGAAGGGTTCGCGCAGACCAGTGAGGTTTGCGAGGAACCTACGATGCCGCGGCGCGGGCCGGCTCGGAGCGCGCGGTGTAACGACAGACAAGCGGCGCGCAGACCTCGAACGCGCAGTTTTCCGGGACGGCTGGCAGGATGCGCGGGAGAGCGGACGAGTTGTCGTGCGCCTCGACGAGGGCCCGATACCGCGGGCAGTCCACGCATCGGGGAATGCGCCCGAGGCCGAGAATTCGAAGCCCATCGAGGTCGTCGGGAAGGATTTGGAGTCTGGCGTTGCCCATGTCGCTTCTCCGTATTCGCCTTGTACACCTATAAAGACGGGCGACGGGGCCATTTGGTTGTAAACGGAGCGTAAAAATCCGCAGAATTTTCCGCCCCTTGCGCGATCCGACGGCTCGTCGAACAATAGAGGCTTCTGTCTCATGGGTTTATCAAGGGGTGAATGCCGTTGACGTCCGATGCCTCGGGCATTAATCCTGTGTGCAACCGGGAGGTCTGAGAGAAATGCAACGAATGCTCTACGTATTGCTGGCCCTGGCCCTGACGAGCCCGGGAATCGCGTTCGCGGACATGGCGCAGGAGGTGATCCAGAAGAACCTCGAGGCCCGTGGCGGGATCGAGAGGATCAAGGCGGTCGAGTCGCTCCGCGCTCAGTGCATCGTCGCGATGGGCGGCTCCGAGGCGCCCTGTGTGTTCGAGTGGAAGCGGCCCAACAAGGTGCGCATGGAGTTCACCGTCAACGGCCAGAAGGCAATCCAGGCCTTCGACGGTGAGACCGGATGGGCCCACATCCCGTTCATGGGGCGCCCGACCCCGACCGCGGTGAGCCCGGAAGAGAACAGGGCGATGAAAGAAACGTCGTATTACTGGGGCCCGCTGCTCGACTGGGAAGAGCGCGGGTACCTCGTCGCGTACAGCGGTCAGGAAGACGTCGACGGGGTGAACTGTCACAAGCTGATGGTGACGAGCCCCGCGGGTGACATCACCTACCTGTACATCGATGACGTCTATCACCTCCAGGTCAAAGAGGTGCAGTACCGCGAGGCGCAGGGGCAAGACGTCTACGTCACACTGACGATCGGCGATTACCGCGAGATCGATGGTGTCTTTATCCCCTTCGCCGTGAAACAGAAGATCAAAAGCACCGTCGTGGAATCGGGCATTACGTTTGAAGACGTCGAGCTGAACGTCGAGATTGCCGACGATCGCTTTACGCTGCCCACGAGCTCCAAGCCTTCGGGCACGGAAAGCGCGGCGGCGGGGAGCCAGAAGTGAGGCGTGCGATCTGCATTCTTGCCGTCGTGGTGATTGCCGGGTCGTGGACCGTCGTGGCGCAGACCGCCGAAGAGATCATCGAGAAGAACCACGCGGCTCGCGGCGGAATCGACAAGATCAAGTCGGTCGAGACCGCACGTATCCACGGCACGATGAGCATGGGCGGTCAGTCGGCGCCGTTCACCTTCGAGTGGAAGAGCCCGGCCAAGACGCGCTTCGAGATCACCGTCCGGGAGATGGTCGGCATCACGGCCTTCGACGGCGAGAACGGCTGGCAGTTCATGCCGTTTGTCGGCCAAACCGAACCGGTCGCCATGGCGGACGAGGAACTCAAGAGCGCGAAGGACGAATCGGACTTCCACGGTCCCCTCGTCGATTACGAGCAAAAGGGGCACCGGGTCGCGCTTCTGGGACAGGAGGAGCGGGACGGCGAGTCGCTCTACAAGCTCGAGCTGACCAAGAGCAACGGCGACGTCAACCTGGTGTTCATCGACACCGAGAGCTTTCTCGAGGTTCGTAACGAAGCCACTCGGACCATGGAGGGCATGGAGCTCCAGATCGAGTTCACCATGGAGGACTTTCGCGACGTCGATGGTCTGATCATGCCCTACAAGCTCCACCAGCGGGTCAAAGGAGCTCCGGTCGACATGACCACCATGGTGTTCGACTCGATCGAGTTTGGTGTCGATATCCCCGACGACCGCTTCGCGATGCCCACCACCAAGCAGGAAGCCCCCGAGGAAGCAGCCGCCGGCGGGAACTGATCCGCCCCCATGGTCGGCGTCACGTCGGAGACCGGACGACTTCGAAAGGTCCTGGTCCACGAACCCGGAGGCGAGGTCGACGTCATGGTCCCGGCCATGATGGAAGACCTGCTGTTCGACGACATCCTTTACGGCGATCGCGCTCGCGAAGAGCACGCGGTCTTCCGCCGCGTCCTGCAGCTGCTCGAGGTCGAGGTCGTGGAAGCGGCCGACCTCCTCCGCGAGAGCCTGGGGGTCCCGGAGGCGCGATCGTGGCTGTTCGAGGTTCTCACCGCCGACATCAACCGCTCGACGCTCGAGCGCCTGCGGTCGCTCGAGGATGACGAGCTGGCGAAGGTGCTTGTGGAGGGCTGCCGACCCCGCGATCCCCACATCGGCCCCGAGATCGAAGATCTCTTCGAGCTGCCGCCGCTCCCCAACTGGTGCTTCCAACGAGACCCGCACATCGTTCTCGGCAACCGTGTCCTGTTTTGCGCGATGGCGGCCGCCTCGCGTCATCGCGAGGCCCTGCTTTCCCGGCTGCTGTTTCGCTTTCACCCGTCGCTGGCCGACACCGAGGTGGCCTTCGACCCGCTCGAGATCCACGGTGAACGTGCGCTGTTCTCGGCGCACGATCTTCCCAGGCTCGAGGGTGGCGATGTCCTGGTGTTCTCGCCCGACGTGATCGCGGTCGGACGCTCCGAGCGCACCAACCGCGCCGCGATCCGGCATCTCGCCGGAGTGCTGTCGAAGCAGGAGGAAGGACCGCGCTGGCTCATCGTCGTCGAGATCCCGAAACGGCGAGCCTACATGCATCTCGACACCCTGGTCACGCCCCTCGACGCGGACGCCTGTCTGGTCTTCCCGCCGGTCATCCTGCCGGGCGAGTCCGAGAGCGCCCGCGTCTTCGAGATCGACCTGCAGGCGGTCGAGGCAACGCCGGCGGCCAGGACCGACCTGTTATCGGCCTTGAAGACGCGCGGCATCGATCTCGAGCCCGTTTTCTGCGGCGGATCGGACCCGGTTCAGCAACGCCGCGAGCAGTGGACCGACGGGGCGAACGCGTTGGCAATCGCGCCCGGAGTCGTCACGCTGTACGACCGCAACGTCGGCACCGCCGATGAGCTGTCGCGTCGCGGGTTCCGAATCGTCACCGCCGAGGACCTTCTTCTCGGTCGCGAGAAGCGGGACATCGACGGCGCCGGCCGGGTGTGTATCCTTCTGCCGAGCCACGAGATGTCGAGGGCGCGAGGCGGCCCGCACTGTCTGACTCACCCGCTCGTTCGCGATACCGACTGAGTCCCGCCCGAGGCTTGCCCCTCGACTTGAATCGTGGTACCTAGCGTCTGGAATTGGTCTTAGTCCAGCGCAGGATGACACGCGGTCCGAAGCGCGCCGGCGCGAGCCGGCATCGGAGTTCCGCAGGCCGGAGGTGCAGCCATGCCCAAGCTTTCTCCGTACAACCTCAAGTCCTGGGTCGATGAGCACCGGGATCTTCTCAAACCACCGGTCGGCAACGCGATGGTGTGGAAGGACGGCGAGTTCCTCGTGATGATCGTGGGCGGCCCCAATCAGCGAAAGGACTTCCACGTCGAGGA
>JBFJTV010000095.1:0-8642 GCA_041625075.1 Candidatus Polarisedimenticolaceae bacterium
CTTCGATCATCGCCTGCTGGATCCGGATCGAAGCCACGGCGCCATCGGCATCGAGCCTCAGATCCGACAGCGCCAGTCCGAGAAGCCGTGTGTAAGCGGCGGAATTGCGCTCGTAGACCTGCCGGAAGCACCGGGCCGGTCTGACCCCCACCCGCATCAGCTCGCCCGCGATGTCGTACGCCCTGGGGGTGGTGGAGTTGAATCGAAAGAAGCCCGTGTCGGTCGCGATCCCCGCAAACAACGCCTCGGCCGTCCGGAGGTCCGGCTTTGCGTTGCGGGTGACGAGCAGGTCGTACACCATCGCGGCCGTCGCGCAGGACTCGTCGTCGAGGATATTGTCGTTCCACGGCGTCCCGCCGGTCGGGTGGTGGTCGATACACAGCACGCGCGCGGCCGACTTCCGCATGACCGCTTCCATGCGTCCGAGCCGGTCGGACGCCGAGTTGTCCAGGAGCACGATCCGGTCCACGCTGCCGAGGACCTCGTCATGGATCGCGCGGTCGTAGACCTCGGCTTGCATCGTGTCCTGCTCGAGAAACGCCAGCACGCGGGGCGTCGCGTCCTGGTTGATGATCCGAACCTGCTTTCGGCGGTCGAGCAGAAACCGCGCCAGTCCGATCTCCGACCCGATCGCGTCGCCGTCGGGGTTCATGTGCGTCGTGAGAACGAACGATCCGCTGTTCTCCACGATCTTCCGGAACAGATCGTGATCCTTGGACGGGATCATCCAAATTCCTCGCGTTGCCCTCCCCGATGGCCCGATCGGGGAAACTTTGACAAAAAAGCCTGAAAGCGTATGGCCACACCCGGCACATGTCAAGGAAAACAGACGGGGCGATCTTCGCTCAGTGGCGCTCCGCCGGATGGTCGAGCAGCGCCTTGAGGATCAACGCCTGGTAGTGCGCGTCGTAGTCGGCGCGATGCACCTGCGCGGTGTCTTGCGCGGGGAGATCGAGAAGACGTTCGAGAACGTCTTTCGAGGTGTCGTTCCAGGAGATGCGCAATGTGCCCATCGCCAGGCTCTTGCTGTCGATGCCCTTGTATCCGAACGGGTTGGTCATCCCGAAGTGCGCGTAGTAGTAGGCGATGTAGGACCAGTCGAAGACCGCGTTGTGACCCACGAACACGGGGCGCTCGCGCGACGGCCGGTTCTGCTCCACCACCCAGGTGGTCAACCGCCTCAGCGCCTCTTCCGGCTCGAGACCCTCGCGCCGGAGCCTCTCGGCGTCGAGCCCGCAGACCGCCATCGCCTCGGCGTCGAAACCCGGGAAGATCGGCTTGAGCTCGACGTAGAAGCTCTCCCCGACCTCGTGGTGCCCATCCTGCGGTCGGACGACGGTGACCCCGATCGACAGGAGATTGAACAACGGCGGGACGGGTCCGGATGCTTCGCAGTCGAGGCAGAAGTACGTCATCGACGTCCTCGGTTATTCAGAAGGTGTCCTTGGTGGTGATGTAGAACTGCACCGGGTCGATATCATCGGTCCCGTCGAGTGGGAATGCAACATCGACGTGGATCATCGCGCCGTCGGACGACCGCGACGAGCTCAGTCGCAGGCCGAACCCGACGTCGCGAAGGAGCCCCAGGTTGGTCGGGTTGTTCCTGTCGTCCGCGTACCACGCGGCTCCGGCGTCGGCGAACACCGCTCCGCCGACCCTCAGCAGCTTGAACAGGTGCCAGTCGGTGAAGAACCGTTGCTCCACCGTCAGCAGGAACCGGCGGTCGCCGGTCTGATAGCGCAGCGGGTAGCCTCTCAACCCGGTGTCGCCTCCGAGCAGCAGCTGGTTCTCGAGATCGAGGTTGTAAGCGATGCCGGCCTCGAACCCCACGAAGAACAGGTGCCGACCGAGGTTACGCAGATAGTACTGGCTCTGCCCTCCGATCACGACATTCTCGGTGCCGCTCGGGCCGAACCGGCCGTTGCCGTGGGCGGTCAGAAACATCATCTGGCCAAGACCCGGACTCAGCCCGTTGCCGTAGAAGCTCGCGAAGATGAACTGATCGCGATTGGCGCCGAACGCCTCGGACGAGTAGCCCAGACGGAACCGCATCGTCTGGCCGAGATTGAGATCCTCCGTTCTGTGGATCAAGTTGAGATCGTGCACCTCGACGTAGTTGTCCTCGATCCGCTCATAGGAGAACCACGGGTACGACAGGGTGAGGTCGTCCGGGATGATCGAGTTCTCCGGGCCGTCGGGTGCGGGAGAGAACAGGCTCTGGCTGTAGGTGTAGCCGTAGCGCCAGCGACCGACGCGACCGTTGACGAGTCCCTTCGAGGTCCCGCCGTAGATCGAGTAGCGGGTCTCGTCCTGGGTGAACTCGTCGGTGATGACGCCGAGATCCCAGCGGGCGTCCACGCGCGTATCGGTCAGCGCGCCACCGCCGACCGCCCACCGCGTGTCGAGCGCGTAGAACGGCCGATCCGACTCCACCGCCCAGGACTCACCGTCGCTGTTGTCGCGGTAGGACAGCCCCATGCGAACCCGCGACCCTCCGACGTTGGGGTCGCGGTAGCGGTAGAGCATCGAGGTCCGCTCGACGTCGGTCGACCACTGGACGGTGATGTCCTTGCCGGTCCCGAGAAAGTTCGAATCCTGAAGACCGAGCCTCGCATCGTTGACGCCGCCGGAGCGACCGAAACCGATCCCCCCGCTGAGCGTCCAGACGTCGCGGGTGTCGACGACGACATCGATTTTGTTGTCCTGATACCGGACGACGCGGATATCCGCGTCGTAGAGATAGGGGCTCTCCCGGATGATGCGCTCGGATTCGGCGATCCTCTGGGGTGAATACGGGTCGCCGGGCTTGAACAGCAGCAGGCTGCGAATGACCCGGGGACGCGTGTTGATGTGCAGCTTGTTGGCCGTCCGGAAGAGCCAGTTGTTCTCGCCTTCCTTGTCGGGGTCGAAGATGTCCCCGTTGTTGATGATGATCTCGCCGATGACGGCGCCGTTTCGTTCGAGGGTAGCGTCGTCGGGAATGTAGGAGACCATCACCGGCGAGAGCGGGGCGGAGGGAAGTCCCATGGCGGCGGCGACCGTGACGAACGGATCGTAATCGACCGCGGCGCCCTCTGCGTCCGGCTCCTGAGCGGACGACACCCTCGCCAGCGTCACGACGAAAACCACCCCCAGCAGATGGAAGCGCAACGCGAGCCGTTTCCGGCGGGGAGCGTGGGGGTCCATCGCCCCTGCCGGCAGGCACAGGGGGAGACTCGACATGCTAGCCAATCTACGCCTAATCCGGGGCCCGCGCATATCACACGCCCCCGTTCCATCCGGGTTGTTTTGATTTTCTCACGAATCGTCCGTGGTGGTGGCTAAACTGTCGGACCATGGGGGTCGCAAGCGGTCTCGAGAGCTTCGTCGCGCACGGGTCGGATCGTGCGGGGCTTGCGCGGGGGGCGCGAGTCGGTCTCGTGGCGCATCCCGCCTCGGTCGATCGCTCTCTGCGGCACGCCGTCGATCTCGTCGCCGCGCTCGAGGGTCTAAAGCTGACGAGGTTGTTCGCGCCCGAGCACGGGCTGCGCGGCGAGGCGCAGGACATGGAGCCCGTGGGCGCCGGCGTGGACGCGCGGACCGGGCTGCCGGTGGTCAGCCTCTACGGCGACCGTGTCGAGTCGTTGAAGCCCCGTCCGGAGGACCTCGCGGATCTCGACGGGATCGTCTACGACCTTCAGGATGTGGGGAGCCGGTACTACACGTTCGTGTACACGCTGTCCTACGTGATGGAGGCCGCGTCGGTGGCGGGAATTCCCGTCGTGGTTCTCGACCGGCCGAACCCGATCGGGGGCGCGCGCATCGAGGGGCCGGTCCTCGACCCCGCGATGGCGTCGTTCGTGGGCCGGTACGCGCTCCCCGTGCGGCACGGCCTGACCGCGGGTGAGCTCGCGCGGCTTTTCAACGAGCACTTCGGGATCGGATGCGATCTTCGCGTGGTCCCGATGACGGGTTGGCGCAGGAAGATGCACCACGACGACACCGGGCTGCCGTGGGTCGCCCCGTCGCCCAACATGCCGACGCTCGTGACTGCGGAGGTCTACCCGGGGGGCTGTCTCGTCGAGGGCACGAATCTGTCCGAGGGCCGCGGGACGACGCGCCCATTCGAGCTGATCGGGAGCCCCTGGATCGACGGGGAGCGGCTGGCAGCCGTGCTTTCGGGATCGACCCTCCCCGGCGTGCTCGTCCGACCCGTGACGTTTCGCCCGATGTTCCAGAAGCACGCCGGCGAGGTCTGCGAGGGTGTACAGATCCATATCGGGGACCGCTCGACCTTCCGCCCGTTCGCGACCTATCTGGTACTGATCCGAGAGGCGCGCGTCCAGGCTCCCGCGGCGTTCGACTGGCGGCGCGAGCCGTACGAGTTCGAGACGAAGCGCCTGGCGATCGACCTCCTGCTTGGCCGGAGCGACATTCGCCAGATGCTGGAGGCCGGAGCGGGGCTCGACGACCTCGAGAACCGCTGGCGAAGGGACCTCGACGACTACGATGAGATCCGGCGGCGGTTCTTCATGTATACCGACTGACTCTCCTAGAAAAGCAATAATCTCGCCGCCTTTTTTGGGCCGGGGTGAATAAAAACGTTGACGCCGCACGGGGATCGGTCGTAACCATTCCACTAAGTCGCCGACGGGTGTCACATCCGTCGAAACAGGAAGGTTCTGCAGTGCGATCGAGAGGCCGGATCCTCATCCGTATGGCCGCGGGGCTCCTCGTGGTGTGCCTGGCTTCCTTGACGTCTGCCCAAACCACCGACTGCGCGAAGTACTCCATCCACGGGATTTCGCCCGGGATGAGTTACCGGGACGTCTGGCGGATCATGGACGGCAAGGGTGACGAGCGCGGAACCGAGCCGGGCTCAAACGGGCCCGTGAGCTTCGCCGTCTATCAGGTGGAGCCCACACCGCTGCGGCTGCTCTACGACCGCCAGATCTCGAAGAAAACGGACGACGCCCGGGTCGTGATGATGGAAACCAAGGCGGGGATCCTGCTGGATACCCTCGCGGAACGTCTCGGGCGGCCCGAGGTCGGAGCCGACCAGATCGCCGGCGGCCGCGCGCAGTCGGCGATCATCTGGACCAACGACGCCTGCAACGTCGAGGTGACCGTTTACCCGGAGTCCACCGGGTGGTGGCAACCCGCCCACGGCAAGATGCGCATCCGGGTGCGCGCGCTGTCCTACGCGTGGCCGATGGCGGGCGCGGCGGGACGGCTCGCGAACGCCGCCCCCGCGCCGACCGCGGGGTCCACCACCGCAAAGGGCCAAGGCACGCCGAGCCCGACCGCCGCGTCGACGACGTTTCCGAGGCAGCCTGACGAGAGCCCGGCCGCCGAAGGACCGTACCTCGCCGGGGTCGGCGGCGTCTCGTTCCCGGAGCGCATCGAGAAGAGCTACGTCGAGCCGACCTACCCGCGGGTCGCGTTGAAGGGTGAGCTCGGTGGACGGGTCCGGCTGCAGGTGGTGATCCTCCAGGACGGAACGGTCTCGGAGGTCGCGGTGGTGTCTTCGAGCCGAGCGGGCTACGGGTTCGAGGAGGCGGCCATCGAGGCCGTCAAACAATGGCGGTACCGCCCGGCGACGCTCAACGGCAAGGCGGTCGCCGCCTACACCTCGGTCACTGTCGAGTTCCGATAGGCCCCCGGGCCCGGAGCCCCTGGCGTCACGAGAATGCCGTCTTTGCGGTATTCCTTCCCGTGGGCGTTCTGTGTACAATCGGGCACGAATTAGCTACCCTTCCGGTCCATTTCAGGGAGGTCATTGGCATGCTCACCAGATCGGTCTCGTCGTCGGCGCTCTGCCAACTCGCCACGTTGTTTCTGGTCGTGCTCGTCGCCGCCGCGTGCGCGCCGACCGAGGCTCCCGACGCGGCGCGGTCGCCGGAGCCGGTGGCCGCCTTCCCCGCGCCCGGCGTCGTCGACGACGACCCGAGCGCGAACTCCGCGGTGGGAACGGCGGTCCGGGTGGTCTATCGCGATCCCGCCACGGGTGAGTTGACCTCGACGCCACCCGAGGGTGTCGCCCCCGTCGAAGACCCCACCCTGGCCGAGAGAGGCGTCGGCGACTTTCATCGAGGCGCCGAGTTGATCCGCCACGACAACGGAATGCTCGAGTTCACGCGACCCGAGGGGTTCCGCATGAAGCTCGTGGCGACGCTCGACGAAGACGGCAATCTCACGGTCCGACATTCGACCGAGGCAAGCCCGGGCGATGCGCCCGAGAGCGAGGAGGTGACCCATGCGCGCTAGGCTCGCCCACCTTCTCCAAACGCTCTCGATGGCGCTGGTTTTCTGCGTGCTGGCGATCGCGGCCGCTACGCCCGCCGGCGCCGCCCAGGTCTTCATCATCAATGCCGACGGACCGGGCGAGGGGTTCAACGACCCGACTCCGGTCGCTCCGCTGGATACCAACCCCGGAACGACGATCGGGCAGCAGCGGCTCAACGTGTTCATCGCCGCGGCCAACGCCTGGGGCCAGCACGTCAACTCCAACGTCCCCATCGTCATCTCGGCGTCCAACGACCTGCTGTTCTGCGATGCGACGTCGGCGACGCTCGGAAGCGCGGGCCCGAACAGCTTCCTCGCCTTCTTTCCGGGGTCGGTGCCCAACACGATCTACCCCGTGACTCTCGCCAACAGCCTCGCGTTCATGGATCTGACGCCGGATGCGGCCGAGATCACCGCGGCCTTCAACCGGGCCCTGGACGACACTCCGGGTTGTCTCGGTGGCGTTGGCTGGTACTACGGGATCAACCAGACCCCGCCCGGGGGGCAGCCGGATTTCTACAGCACCGTGCTCCACGAGTTCGGTCACGGGCTGGGGATCCTGCCGACCACGGACCTGGTGACCGGGATGCAGCTCGGCGGCCTCCCCGACGTCTACACCACGCACCTTTTCGACCCGGGTCTCGGTTTGAACTGGCCGGCCATGACCGACATGCAGCGTGCCGACTCGGCGATCGACATCGACGACGGGCTGTGGTGGGACGGCGACTGCGTCACGATGAAATGCGGCTTCCTGCAGGCCGGCACGATGACCGGCGGTCTGGTCAAGATGTACGCGCCGAACCCCCTCGAGCCCGGTTCGTCGGTGGCGCACTTCGACATCACCGTGAACCCGGACGAGCTGATGGAGCCGTCCGCGACCCCGACGATCGACGACGAGCTCACCATGGCGTTGCTCAAGGACCTCGGCTGGCGGAAGACCATCGCCCAGGTCCGCGTCGTCGGCGACATCAACGGGAGCGGCGGCACGAGGGATCTCGTGGTCCTGGCGGGACGGTTCGACACGGGCGCCAACCAGGTGCACGTCAGGGACGGTGCCACCGGTGCCCTGATCCAGAATATCTTCGTCAGCGCGACGTACTTCCCGTTCGACATCGAGATCGTGCCGAACTTCGCCGGAACCGCGGCGGACGAGGTCGCCATCGCCATGGTCCATCCGACGAGCGGGAGCGTTCTCGTCCTGGTGAAGGACCTGTCCAGCGGCGCCGAGCTCGCGCGTCTGCCGTTCTCGGACTCGTTCAAGCCGCTCGAGATCGAGGTCGTTCCCAGCTTCGGCGGGACCACGACTTCGGAGATCGCGCTGGTGGCCCGCGAGCGTGGCCCGAGCAACCGCGTCAAGACCACGATCCGCGACGGTGAGTCGGGAGGCCTGCTCTCCATCGTGTGGTTCTCGGCGAGCACTTCGCCGATCGATCTCGAGATCATCGGCCCCACCGGTCTCGGAGGCTCGGCCGCCGACAAGCTCGCTCTTCTCTCGCGCGACTGCGCCACCGGTCAGAGCCAGGTCGTGATCTCGGACGCCAGCACGGGAGCAACGCTCAGTCGCATCTTGCTGACCACCGCTCAGATCCCGATCGACCTCGAGATACTCGGGAGCCTTGCGGACGTGAACGGTACGGCCGCCGACGAAGTGGTGGTGCTGTTCCGCGGCACCAAGTTCGACACCCCTGTCGCCAAGGTCAGGGACGCCGCCAACGGTTTCCTTTTCAACACGCTGCGGTACTCGATGAGCCTCGTCCCCCAGGATCTCGAGATCGCGACCAACTTCGGCGACTCCGCGGCCGACGAGGTCGCCGTCATGGGCTTCGACCGCTCGACGGCCGCCACCCTTGTCAAGACCCAGGACGGCTCGACCGGCATGCTCCTCGCGACCCAGCGGTTCGCCAGAACCCAGCTCTCGCGAGACATGGCGTCGATGTCATCGAACGGTGAGACGGTGGTCTTCGGCGTCCGGCTCAGCGACAACACGAAGCGGGCCGTCATCCGGGCATCGGACAGCAGCCTGATCCTGGAGGCGTTTCTGCCGTAACTCGAGATCCGTCTCGAAATCAAAAAAGGCGGCCTGGCGGCCGCCTTTTTTCTTGCCCTGCGGCTCGCGGCGAAAGTGTTGGCAACGGCAAACGGTGTCGGTATTCTCTGGAATACCTGACCTCCCCCCAGAGGTAGGAAACCTCATTGACCCGGCCCGTGTGCCGGGTTTTTTTTGCGCGGTGGGCTACTCGGCAACCACGCCGGCCGGCGGGCAAACCCCAATTCGGTGTGGTAACTTCTCGGGCCGGATTCGGGGCTGTAGCTCAGCTGGGAGAGCGCGTGACTGGCAGTCACGAGGTCAGGGGTTCGATCCCCCTCAGCTCCACCAC
>JBFJTV010000096.1:0-8555 GCA_041625075.1 Candidatus Polarisedimenticolaceae bacterium
GCTTCCAGCTCGATCTCGATCATGAACTCGGGCAGGGCGAGCCCTTTGACCTCGAGCCAGGTTCCGGTCGGGAAGTTCTTCGTGTAGATCGAATTGCGATAAGAAGCGACCTCGAGAAACTTGGCCATGTCGGTCGTAAAGACGTTCTCCACGATCACGTCGTCAGATGATCGATCGGATCCTCTTTCTGTTCATCGCGCTCCTGCTGAGCTCAGCGCTGGGCGGTGACTGGCCCAACTGGCGCGGTCCGCTGAGAGACTCGAGTCTCGTTTTCGGTAACGGTGAATAACCACAACGTTGTGCTCAGTCGCTCACCGCCAGACCGGCCAAGAGTCCGATCACGAACAACACGACGAACATTCCGACGATCAGCGCGATCTTTGCGAGCTTAGAGTGTCCGCGCAGATACATCCACTGCGTTCCGACGGCGAGCACGCCCGGGAACATCGTCAGTCCGATCGTCTCCGTGAGCTCGCTGTCCCCGATCATCATGATCGCTGCGACGACAAGCGCTGATCCGATCGTCACGCTCCCCGCGACCAACCCGTCTCTCGTCGTTGTTTTCGCGGCCACGCCGCCGCAGCCCCGGAGACGATTCACCATGTCCGTTCCTCCGCGTCGATCTGCGGTCTGTCCGTCGAGCCGCCTGGCGAACGCCTGCGGCTTCAGATGCGCGTCGACGGCGCCGCCGAGCAGATCGATGAACAGCTGCAGCGATTTCGGGTGCGAGGCGACGACCTCCTCGATCTCGGCGCCGTAACGGCGCCTCCAATCTCGGGGGTACAGTCGAAGCAGCCAGGTCATGCGTTTGCCAGCCGTTCCTGACCCGTGCGGGCGACCGCGGCAAGAACCCGCAACCGTTCGCGCAGCGACCGTTCGCCGGCACCCGTGAGCCGGTAGGGGTTGCGACGGTTCTCCGGCGCGAGTGCCTCGATCAGACCGCGTGACTCGAGGCGCGAGATGGCGCCGTACAGGGTTCCGGGACCCAGACGAACTCCGGCCACCTTCCGAATGTCCTCGATCATCGCGTAGCCGTGCTTCGGTCCGTCGGCCAGGCTGATCAGGATCAGCACCGCCGGCTCCGAAAACCTTCCAAAATCAGAAAGGCTTGAATCATGGGTTTTCTCTGTCATAGTTCACCGTGCGTAATAATACGTTCTACGTAATACTACGTCAGGCGAGCTATCGGATCAAGAGCCGCGGGCGACGGGTTTCTGCAACCGGGCCCGCCCCCGGCGACGTCCCAAAGGCGTGATCCGTCGTCAAGGAGGACCGAGCATGATTGCGAAGCACACGCGGAACGTGATCCGCGTCAGCCTGTTGCTGGTGGTGACGGCCTGTGCGCAGGCGGGCGTCGACCCGCAGGAGATGACCGTGGAGCAGTGGCGCGAGGACCTGCGCTATCTGGCCGAGAAGCTACCCGCCAAGCACGGCAACGCTTTTCATCAGGTTTCCCGCTCCGAGTTCGAGGCCGCGGTGGCCCGGCTCGACCAGCGGATTCCCGAACTCGCGCCGCATCAGGTCATGGCCGAGATGGGGCGGATCGTGGCGCTGGTCGGAGACGGCCACACCGAGCTTTGGCTGCCCCAGACGGCAACCGCCTTTCGGCGCTTCCCGATCGCGCTGGCCTTCTTCGGCGACGACCTTTACGTGTTCGCCGCGACAGACGATCACCTCGACGCCGTGGGAGGCAAGGTGCTCCGTATCGGGGATACACCGGTGGACGAAGCTTACCGTCGGGTGGTGCCGTTGATCGCGCGCGACAACGACTACGAGTACCTGCGTTCCGCGCCGATCTATCTGGTCACTCCCGAGATCCTCCACGCCGTCGGGATCATCGACGATATGAATGCTCCGGTGTGGATGATCGCCACGGGTGACGGCGAGATGACGCTAACGATGAGCCCGCTGACCGACCCCGCAAGCGCGATATGGAAAACTGCGCGCGATCTCGACGGTGGCGAACCGGCCCTGTACTTCCGGCAACGGGAAAGGCACTACTGGTACGAGTATCTCGAGGAGTCGAAGACGCTGTACGTCAAGTACGACAAGTGCAACAACCAGCCTGGACAGGAATCCATCAAGCGCTTCGCGCAGGAGTTGTTCGCCTTCGCCGATTCCCATTCGGTCGAGCGGTTCATCGTTGATCTGCGCCATAACACTGGTGGCAACTTCCACCGCAACCGTCCGCTGATCGAAGGCGTGCTCGAGCGCCCCGGGCTCAACCGGCCGGGACGGGTCTTCGTGATCACCTCGCGCACGACCTTTTCCGCCGCGACGATCGCGGCGATCGATTTCAAGCGCGAAACCGAGGCGTTGATCGTCGGCGAGCCCTCGCGGGGAAAACCGAACGGATACAGCGACGAGAAGCACCTCCGGCTTCCCAAATCGCAGATCGAGGTCAACTACTCCCCGCTGTACCGTGAAGCGATGCCCGAGCTGGGCGACGCACCGTACCTCCCGGTCGATCTCGCCGTCGCCAACAGCTTCGAGGATTACCGCAGCGGCCGGGACCGCGTGCTGGAGGCGATCCTGAGCTACGAAACCGCCGAGACGAACGCGGCGTTACAATCGGCAAACCGTTAGAGCGAGCGCACACGAGGGACAAAACGACATGCGACACGAGTTCTTCTGGTCGATCTTTGGTCTGGTCTGGATCTTCGGCTGGGTGGGGGTCTGGCTGCTTTGGCAACGGACGCGGGAAAACCGCAAGCTGAAGCTCCGCGAGGTGCTCAGCCGCGAGCGTCTGGCCGCGATCGAGAAGGGGTTGCCGCTTCCCGAGATCCCCCCGCTCGACCAGGATCCTGTCTGGCTGAGCCCCGAGGCGGAAAGGGTGCGCGCGATCTGGTTGCGCCGCGTGGCGCTGCTCGTGGGTCTGCTCGCGGTGACGGTCGGAATCGGCATGTGCGCCGCGTTCTACTGGGCCCCCGATCGGGGCTTTCACGAGATGTGGACGCTCGGTCTGATTCCCCTGATGGGCGGCGTCGGGCTGTTGCTGTTCTACGGCATCGCGGGAGTAGGAGTTCGACGGGACGACGAGAAAGCGTAGACGAGCGTGGAGTTCGACGAACTGGTCCCGCGCTACCGCGAGCGGGTGCTCCGCCTGGTGCTCTCGGTGCTGGGGCCCGATCTGGCGATGGACGGCGAAGATGTGGTGCAGCAGGTGTTCATCACGGCGCACGATCGGATGCCATCGTTCGACGGCGAGGGCGGCGTGAGCGCCTGGCTCTATCGCGTCGCCTTCAACCGGGCGGTGGATCACAAGCGCAAGCATCGCCGGCGTGGGAGGCTTCTCTCGGCAGACTCGCCCGGCGCACGCAACGCAACGGCCACCGCTCCGAACGCGGCAGAGCGGATGATCGCCGCCGAGCGCCGCCAGGCCGTTCGCGAAGCGCTCGAGCGGCTCCCGGAGGCGTACCAGACCGTCGTTCGTCTGCATTACTGGTTCGGTCTTTCCGTGGTGCAAATCGGCGAAACGCTGGCCATGCCGCCCGGGACCGTGAAGTCCTACCTGTATCGCGGGCGCAGTCGTTTGCATGAGATTCTCTCTCGCAAGGGGGGCGCGTCGTGAGCGAAGACTGTCCGTACGTGGGGCGCTTTCCCGAGCTCGACGCCGACCGTTCCGCCGACGAGCAAAGACGCTTGGAGTCTCATCTGAGCAGGTGTGAAGAGTGCAGGGCACAGGCAGCGATGGACGGGCTGCTTCGTGAGACGTTGTCCGACGCACCCGCCCTGGCGTTGAGCGAGAGTTTCGACAGGCGGCTGCAAGCTGCAATCGACCGCCGGTTGGAGCCGCGCCGGATGACTGCCGGGCGTATGGCTCTCCTCGGCGCCTACGCTTCGGCCGCCGCCGCGGCCACGGGCTGGATCCTCCTGCAGATCGATTGGCCCAGCCGCCTGATCGGGGGGCCGGTCGGTCTGGGCGTCGTGCTGTTGCTGGCGGCGAGCCCGCTACTGCTGCTGCCGAGGACCAGCCCCTTGCGACCGCCGGGCAGCGGATAGCACGTCAACATCAGTCGCCCGCGTTCATCGCCTCCGCGCGCTGCTTGGCGCTGGCAAGCGGTGGGACACCCCATCGGGCGCGCTCTTCGTCGGTGACGGCCGACTCGTCGATCGGTGCGAGGGTCCACTTCCCGTCGACCTTGCGAAACTGGGTGCCGTAGATCTGAGGCTCTCCGATGCTCTGCAGGTAGCGGTCCTTGGCTGCCGCCGCCAGCCACCGCGCCGTCGAATGATCGGGATCCAGCTCGGAGGCCTCCAGGGCGAGCTCGTGGGCCAGCTTGTAGTCCTCGGGACCCACGCCATGCTGCAGCACCATGGCGGCGTGGAAGTGATCGTCCGCGGTCTTGATCTCACCCGCATCGAGGATCTCCTTCACGCGCTGCCGACGTTGCTCGTCTCTGGGCGCCACGATCGACCAATCGATCGCGCCCGAACGGTCACCCTGATCCGCCTCGTACATCTCGAGAAGCTCGAGATTGATTGACTTCTCGTACGCCGCCCTGGCTGCGGTCGCGCGCTGGATGATCGCCTGCCAGCGCTCGTCTTCGTGCAGCTCCTCGAGATCCGTGTCGGACGCGAGGTGCTCGACGTCGTGCCACCCTCGCTCCAGCGACAGCTCGAGAAAGTCGAAGGCTCGCTCAATGTCACCGCTCAGGGCGAAACAGCAGGAGGCGTTATAGGCAATCGTGTCGGACTTCGCGCCGTGCTCGATCGCCTTTGCGCAGAGCTGACCACACGCCTCGTAGCGCCCGGCGCGGTAGGCTTGCGACGCCAGGTTCGCGAGCTTACGTGGGTCGGTCTCGTCCTCGCCGAAGACCGGCGGCAGGAGCAACACCATCGCGATCGTCAGCGCGGTGAATCTCAAGACGTTTCCACCGCGGCCCGGGAGCGCTCCAGACTCTCAGCGGGCCACAGTTCCTTGATGTCGTAATAGATCTCGAACGCGGGCACGTCGTCAGGGAGGCCGACCCACGGTTGTTTCGAGCGCGTGAAGATGTGGACGTCGGGTGAGAGCGCGGTGGGATCGTCGAGCGTGCCGACGCGCACGAACCGTCTCTCCGGCCGCCGGCCATAGTCGCTCCACACGGCGACGAAACAGTTGGGGCAGCGGTAGATATCGTGGGGGGCGCCGCCACCCGCCACGACCTCGGTGATGATTGGCTCCTTGGCGAGTACCTCGATCCGACTCGTCTCGATGATCGCGTTGATCACGAACGCGCTCCCGGTCTGCGACTGGCAGTTCCGGCAGTGGCAGCAGTGCACGAACATCGGCTCCGAGGTCAGCCTGTAGCGCACCGACCTGCAAAAGCACCCGCCCTCGAGCTTGCTCATTTCGGATCTCCCTTCGCCAACGGCACGGCGACCTCCCCACCAGTGTGTATCGGAACCGTGTGAACGCCAAGACCCGGGGTTTCCCGGATCCCGAGTGGGGGGTGCACGAAGATCCGTGCATCCCGACGGTTCACGAGCGCATGAATCTGGACACCGGTCTGTTTCTCGAAGCCGGAGCGGATCTGGAAGCGGCGATGAAACAACTGAGCATCGGCGATGCGGAGATTCAGGAGATGATGTGCGCGCTCATTTCTCTGCGAGGAATGGTGCTTCCCGCCGAGGGCGATGCCTGATCGCCCTTTCTATTCGTCCTCGAACAGCTCCGAGGCCACGCGGCGGTAGGCGTCCCGGAAGGGGACGCCCTCCGTGACCAGCTCGTGGACGCGCTCGGTCGCGTAGAGCTCGTCGGTGCAGGCCCGCTCGCAGGCCTCGCGGTTTACCTCGAGCTTCTTGACGACGTGGGCGATTATCCGCAGCGAGGTCTCGGTGAGGCGGAAACTTTCGATCAGCGGCTTCTTGGTGCGCTGGAAGTTGCGGTGGTATCCCGAGATCAGGTTGGCGGTCAGGTTCCGGATCAGAGACTCGGCGGCCACGACCTCGTGGTACTTCGCGCGCAGAATCTCCAGCACGTCGGGGTTGAGCTTCTGGGGCATGATCGAGCTGCCCGTGCAGATGTCCCGGGGAAGTGTAAAGAAACCGAATTCGTCCATGGTGAATAGGATCAGATCCGACGCCAGCTTGTCGAGATCGGCCATGATGCCCGCGAGGGCGCCGACCACCGTGGCTTCGAATTTTCCCCGGCTGTTCTGGACGTAGATCGGGTTCCGCTGCACACGGGCGAAGCCCAGTTCCTTCGCGCTCTGCTCGCGGTCGAGGTCGAAGACCGGGATCCCGTAGCCCGCCCCCGTGCCGAGCGGGTTCTGGTCGATCAACACGCGGGTGACCTCGAGCAGCTTCTTGTTGTCGTCCATGCTCTCGACGAACGCTCCCAGCCACAACGCGACCGACGACGGCATCGCCTTCCGCATGTGGCTGTAACCGGGAATCGGGACGTCGCCTTCGGCCTCGATGCGGTCTCGTAGGACCGCGACGAACGCATCGACGAGCCCGGCGACGGCGTCGAGCCCATCCTTCATGTAGAGACGCAAAGCCACGGCGACCTGATCGTTACGAGACCTCGCCGTGTGGATCTTCTTTCCGAGATCCCCGAGCGCGGCGGTCAGCCGGGCCTCGAGCGCGGTGTGGCAGTCCTCCTCCTCGCGCCGGATGACGAACTCCCCGCGCTCGGCCTCGGCCTTCAGCTCCTCGAGGGCCGCGAGGAGACGCTGTGTCTCCTCGGACGTCAGCACCCCGGCCTTCTCCAGCACGCGGGCGTGCGCCATCGACGCCCGACAGTCGTACGGGACCAGCGCGAGATCCAGCTCCGGATCGTCGCCGACCGTGTAGACCTCGATCTCCTTGTCGAGATCGTGGCCCTTGTCCCAGAGCTTCATCGCTCGTCCCGGTTGCGCCGTTTGCGCTTCATGATCGCGTTGTGGGCCATGAGCCGGATGGCGTTGATCTTGATGAAGCCCTCCGAGTCCTTCTGGTCGAAACCGCCCTCGATGTCCATGCTCGACAGCTCGCGGTCGTAGAGCGAGCTGCTCGACTCGCGGCCCACGACGGTGACGTTGCCCTTGTACAGCTTCAGCTTCACGGTGCCGTCGATGACCTCTTGGCTCTTGTCGATCGCGGCCATCAGGAAGTCCATCTCGGGGCTGAACCAGAAGCCGTTGTAGATCAGCTCGCTCAGCTTCGCCGACAGCGTGTCGCGGAGCCGCCGGACCTCGCGGTCCATCGCGATGCCTTCGATGTCCTTATGCGCGATGTGCAGGATCGTCCCGCCCGGCGTCTCGTAGATGCCGCGCGACTTGACACCGACAAAGCGGTTTTCGACGAGATCCAGCCGGCCGATCCCGTTTTCGCTCCCCAGCTCGTTGAGATAGGTAAAGAGCGCCAGCGGTCCCTCGATCATCTTGCCGTCGTCGAGATTCTCGACCCGGATGGGGATGCCGTCACGGAAGGTGATCGCGATCCGCGTTGCGGTGTCGGGCGCTTCCTCGGGAGCATTCGTTCGCGAGAAGATCTCCTCGCCGGCTTCGTGCGAGGGATCTTCAAGGATGCCCGACTCGTGGCTGATGTGGAGAAGGTTGTCGTCCTCGCTGTAAAGCTTCGACCGCGAGGCGGTCACCGGGATGCCGTGCTCCTCGGCATAGGCGAGCAGCTCGGGCCGGCCATTGAACCGTTCGAGAAACTCGCGGTCCTTCCACGGCGAGATCACCTTGATCGACGGGTCGAGCGCGTAATACGCCAGCTCGAAGCGCACCTGGTCGTTGCCCTTTCCCGTCGCGCCGTGCGAGACGTAGGCCGCGCGCTCCTCGTGGGCGATCTCGATCTGGCGCTTCGCGATCACCGGTCGTGCGAGCGAGGTGCCCAGAAGGTAGCTTCCCTCGTAGATCGCGTTGGCCTTGAAGGCGGGAAAGATGTAGTCGGTGACGAACTCTTCCTTGAGGTCCTCGACGTAGACCTTCGAGGCCCCGGTAGCGAGCGCCTTTTCACGCACGCGCTCGAAGTCTTCTTCCTGGCCGACGTCGGCGACGTACGCGATGACCTCGTAGCCCTGCTCGGCAAGCCATTTCAGAATGACCGACGTGTCGAGCCCGCCGCTGTACGCAAGGACGACCTTTTCCTTGGTTACGTCCACGATCCTGCCTCCGAGGTGGGGAATCCGCGCGAAGGCAAGGGTAGCAGACGACAACGGGCCGGGCATTCGGATACACTCTCACACCTCCCACACAGCCGCCGAACCTCCGAGGAGGCCTCGCGATGATAGACGCCACGCAACAAAAGCCGCTCCGACTCTGGCCCGGAGTGGTGATCGTCATCCTTTCGTTCATCTCTTACTACGTCCCGGGTTTCCTCGCTCCCGCGTCGATGGCGATGTTCTTCGGGATGCTGGGCTCGCTCCTGGGCGGCACGCTGCTCGTGCTCGTGTGGTGGCTGTTCTTCAGCCGCGCGAAGTGGAGCGACCGGCTCGGCGGGCTGGCCCTGTTGATCGTGACGCATGTGGTGGCGGTTTATCTCGCCCACCCATCGGCGAAGATGGTCGCCGTGATGCCCGGGGTCGTTTGGCTCTCTGCGGTCTTCGTCGCGTCGCTCTTCTTCGGCAGGCGGTCGGTGAC
>JBFJTV010000097.1:0-8554 GCA_041625075.1 Candidatus Polarisedimenticolaceae bacterium
CGAAGAACGGCGAGCTCACCGCTTTGATGTCAAGTGGGTTAAGCCTTCGGCGGGCAACCGTGCCGGTCCTGATCGTCACGACGTTGTGCAGCGCGGTCTACTTTCTCGTGCAGGATCGCGTGGCGCCCCGCACCAACCGTATGGCGCAGGAGGTCAAGGACCAGATCCTCGGGCGCAAACCCCGGTCCTACGGTATCTCCTCGAGCGGCCGCTGGACGATCGGCGACGAGGGCCGCCTCTACCAGTACCGTGCCTACGATGCCGGCGAACGGATCTTCGAGGGTCTGCACGTCTTCAAGGTCAACCGCGACGAGCTTCGGGTCGAAGAGCATCTCTACACCGACACCGCGTCGTGGAACGGCACCGCCTGGGTTCTGGGCCCCGGGTGGTGGCGGAGCTACAGCTACTCTGCCGCGACGCGAGAGGGCATCGTCCGAGAGTCCGGCGAGTTCGAGGAGAAAATCGTCGCGGCGCTCGACCCTCCGGAAAACTTCGAGCGCCGGGAGCGCACGCTATCCGCAAGCGACGACATGGCCGACCAAATGAGCGTGGCCGAAATCAGCAAGCAGATCGAAAGCCTCCGCACCAGCGGTTACGACTCCACGCGGCTCGAGGTCGCCTTCTGGGCGAAGTTCGCCCAGCCCGCGACACCGCTCGTCATGGTGATCCTGGGTTTGCCGTTCGCCTTCCGGATCGGGCGCCGGGGGTCGCTCTACGGGGTCGGCGTCGCGCTGCTGCTGGTGATCGTCTACTGGGCCACATTTGCGGTCTTCCATGCGCTGGGCTTCGAGACGATCCTTCCTCCCCTGCTGGCCGCCTGGGCCCCGAACGTTCTGTACACCCTACTCGGCCTCTACCTGATCCTCCACATCCGAACCTGAAAGCCCGTCGTCGGTTACGTGCCTTCCTGCCAGGAGGACAGGTAGGTGCGCTGGTCGCTGCTCAGGCGATCGATGCTGACCTGCAGGCTCCGCAGCTTGAGACGCGCGACGTTGGCGTCGATCTCCGGCGGCACCGGGTAGACACCGGGCTTCAACCGCTTGTGGTTCTTCGCCATGTACTCCGCGGCCAGCGCCTGGTTGGCGAAGCTCATGTCCATGACCGACGCCGGGTGTCCCTCGGCGGCGGAAAGATTGACCAGCCGCCCGTCCGCGAGAAGGTAGATCTTGCGGCCGTCCTTCATCTCGAACTCCTCGACGAGCTCCTTGACGACGCGCTTCTTCCTGGCCATCTTCGAGAGCGCCGGGATATCGACCTCGACGTTGAAGTGACCCGAGTTCGCCACGATCGCCCCGTCGGTCATCTTGTTGAAGTGCTCGGCCCGAAGAACGCCCTTGTTTCCCGTGACCGTGATGAACATCTGGCCTTCGCGGGCCGCCTTCGACATCGGCATCACGCGGTAGCCGTCCATCGACGCCTCGAGCGCGGCCACCGGATCGACCTCGCAGACGATGACGTTGCCGCCGAGACCCGCCGCGCGACGGGCGACGCCCTTGCCGCACCAGCCGTAGCCCGCGACGACGACGTTCATCCCCGCGATCAGCATGTTGGTCGCCCGGATGATGCCGTCGAGTGTCGATTGCCCCGTCCCGTAGCGGTTGTCAAAGAAGTGCTTCGTCATCGCATCGTTGACCGCGATGATCGGGTACTCGAGGACCCCGTCCTCCGCCATCGATGTCAGCCGGATCACCCCGGTGGTGGTCTCCTCGGTGCCGCCGACGACGGCCGGGAGGAGGTTCCGTTTGGTGCTGTGGAGCATCGTCACGAGGTCGGCGCCGTCGTCCATCGTCATCGTCGGCTTCAGAGCCAGCGTGCTCTCGATATGCCTGTAGTACTTCTTGTTGTCCACACCCCGGATCGCGAAGGTCGAGATCCCGTATTCGCTTACCAGCGCCGCGGCGGTGTCGTCCTGCGTCGACAGAGGGTTGCTGGCGCACAGCGCCACCTTCGCGCCCCCCGCCTTGAGCGTCCGGGCGAGGTTGGCCGTCTCGGTCGTGACGTGCAGGCATCCGGCGATCGTGTGACCCTTGAGGGGCTTGGAGCGCGCGAACCGCTCGCGAATGCTCGCGAGCACCGGCATGCTGCGGTCGGCCCACTCGACGCGCTTGCGGCCCTCGCCGGCGAGGCCGAGATCCGCGACGTCGTGTGCGGGCAAGGCAGTTTTCTTCCTGGGACGGGAGTTACCTTTTCTCATCGGGTGTAGCCTTTCTATCTGGGCTCAGACGCTGGCCGTGTTCTTGAGTGTCTCGGCGACGTGAGTCGATTCCCAAGTGAAACCGGGCTCCGTACGGCCGAAGTGACCGTAAGCCGCGGTGTCGCGGTAGATCGGGCGCTTGAGATCCAGGTGTTTGATAATCCCCGCGGGGGTCAAATCGAAGTTCTCGCGAACCAGCTCGACGAGGCGGCTCT
This sequence comes from Candidatus Polarisedimenticolaceae bacterium, assembly GCA_041625075.1. Lineage (GTDB taxonomy): Bacteria > Acidobacteriota > Polarisedimenticolia > Polarisedimenticolales > Polarisedimenticolaceae > JBFJTV01. Next base: position 2,410 of record JBFJTV010000097.1, read on the forward strand.
CGGGAACCTTGCCGGTGCCAAACGTGTTCACCAGGATCGAGACCGGCTCGGCGACGCCGATGGCGTAGGCCAACTGGACCTCGAGCCGGTCGGCGAAATTCGCCGCCACGAGGTTCTTCGCGACGTGACGCGCCATGTAGGTGGCCGAACGATCGACCTTGGTCGGGTCCTTCCCGGAGAAAGCGCCACCCCCGTGGTGTCCCGCTCCGCCGTACGTATCGACGATGATCTTGCGTCCCGTTAGCCCCGTGTCGGCGTGCGGCCCGCCCTTGACGAATCGTCCGGTGGGGTTGACGTAGATCTTGGTACCGGCGTCGGTGAGCTCCTGCGGGATGACCTGCGCGATGACCTCCTCGCGTATCGCCTCTTCGAGCCTGGCGTTCTCGACCGAGGCGGAGTGCTGCGTCGAGACCACGACCGCCTCGATACGAGCCGGGGTGTTGCCTTCATACTCGACCGTCACCTGCGACTTTCCATCCGGGCGAAGGAAGCCGAGGATTCCGTCCTTGCGGCACTGTGCGAGACGTCGAACCAGCTTGTGCGCGAGCATGATCGGGAGGGGCATGAGCTCTTCGGTCTCGCGACAGGCGTAACCGAACATCATCCCCTGGTCCCCCGCCCCTCCGGTATCGACACCCATCGCGATGTCGCCGGACTGCTCGTCGATCGTCGAGATCACCGAGCAGGTGTGAGCGTCGAAACCGTCGTCGGAGTGGTTGTAGCCGATCTCTTCCACCGTCTTCCGGGCGACCTTCGGAAAGTCGACGTACCCGTCGGTGGTGATCTCTCCGCTGATCATCACGAGACCCGTGGTGACCAACGTCTCGCAGGCGACGCGACCGTTGGGATCCTGTTCGAGAATCGAGTCCAGAATCGCGTCCGAGATCTGGTCGCACATCTTGTCAGGATGACCCTCGGTCACCGATTCTGAGGTCAGCAGATGTCGATTCGAGCCCATACACGCTCCCCGCCCCAGGCCCACGAGCGTCGCCCGCTTTCCCGGGAACCCGGCCAAAAGTCCTTAATTTTCAACCACAAGACGCGGCATCAAAGGGCGTCATCGTAGCATCCATCGCGGTCGGGTTCAACGCGACGGACGGGCGACGTAGCGAACCCGGCCCGGCCCCACCACAGCCTCCAGATCACGCGTGAACGCGCGTGAGGGGGTCACCCGCAGCGTCGGCTCGGCGCGGAGGAGAAGCCGATAGGCTCCGGGGCGGGCAACCTCGACGAACAGTTGAACCTCGCCGCGATGCGCCTCGATCGTCTTGCGAAGCCGCTCGACCATCGCGTCGTCGAGATCATCCGGCGCAACGCGGATCTGAACCGCCTCGGCACGCGCTTCGCGAAGCTCGTCGAGCGGGGTGACGCCATCGGCAATGACGCGGATTCGATCCTCGTCGACGTCGAGCCGGCCATTCACGAGCACCGCGCGATCGTTCTCGAGCAGCGTCTGGCAACCCTCGTACGCCTTCGGGAAGACCAGCACCTCGATCACGCCGCTGAGGTCCTCGAGTTGCAGCGACGCCCACCACGCTCCGCTCTTTTTCGCCTTGCGGCGGTTGAGATCGGTGATGATCCCACCGACCGCAACGTCGGTCGTTTCCGACATCTCCTTGAGCGCCGCGGTCGAGTGCGTCGCGAAATCGCCGAGAAGCGTGCGATAGCTCTCCAAAGGGTGACCGGTGACGTAGATCCCGAGCGTCGCCCGCTCGTGGGCCAGCCGGGTCTTCTCGTCCCAGTCCGGGAGGTCCGGAAGCGTCGGCCGGGCGACCTCGTCCTCGGATCCTTTCGCCGGGTCCGAACCGAACAGGTTGCTCTGTCCGGCCTCGCGATCGGCGCGTTGCTTCTGACCGTATTCGAGCGCGGAGTCGATCGCCGCGGCCAGCCGGCTGCGGCTGGGACCCAGCGAGTCGAGCGAGCCCGACTGCGCCAGCGCCTCGAGCACGCGCTTGTTCGCCTGTCGGAGATCGATCTCCGAGCACAGCTGGTGCAGGGAGACGAACCCCCCGACGTTGTCGCGCGCGTCGATCAGCGAACGGATGGCACCTTCCCCGACATTCTTGATCGCCGAAAGCCCGAACAGGATCTGTTGACCTTCGACGGTAAAATCGAGCCCCGAGGAGTTGACGTCGGGCGGCAACAACGCGATCTCCATTTCGCGGCACTCGTTGATGTACTTGACGAGCTTGTCGGTGTTCCCCTTCTCGCTCGTGAGCAGCGCGGCCATGAAGTCGACCGGGTAGTGCGCCTTGAGCCAGGCCGTGTGATAAGCGATCAAAGCGTAGGCCGCCGAGTGCGACTTGTTAAAACCGTACCCGGCGAAGTACTCCATGAGCTCGAAGACCTTGGCCGCCGTCTTGCGATCGACATCTCGCTTCTCGGAGCGCTCGACAAAACGCTTCCGCTCGGCGGCCATGGCTTCCTTCTTCTTCTTGCCCATGGCTCGCCGGAGGATGTCCGCCTCGCCGAGGGTGTACCCGCCCATGGCGGAGGCGATCTGCATCACCTGCTCTTGGTAGACGATGACGCCGTAGGTCTCGCGGAGAATGTCCTCGAGCAACGGATGCGGGTACTCGACCTTGATCTTGCCGTGACGCCGTTTGATGAAGTCGTCGATCAGCCCGCCGCCAATCGGCCCGGGACGGTACAGCGCGTTGAGCGCCACGAGGTCCTCGAACCGCTCCGGTTTGAGACGGCGAAGGATGTCCTGCATCCCCGAGGACTCGAACTGAAAGATCCCGGAGGTTCGGGCCCGCCGGAAAAGGTCGTAGACTTCAGGGCAATCGAGCGTCAGGCTGTCGAGATCGGGACGCGCTCCGGTGCTCTTTTCGATGGAGCCCAGCGCGTCATCGATCAACGTCAGCGTCTTGAGTCCGAGGAAGTCCATCTTGAGGAGGCCGATCTCCTCGATGTCGTCCTTGGCGAACTGTGTCGTGATTTCGTCGTTGGTCCCGCGGTGAAGCGGTGCGAACTCGACGATCGGTTTGGGCGCGATGACCACGCCCGCCGCGTGGGTCGAGGCGTGGCGCACCAGGCCCTCGAGGCGTTGTGCGAGATCGAGAAGCTCGGTGACCTTCGGCTCGGTCTTGTAGGCCTCCCTGAGGGCGGGTACCTCTTTGAGCGCCTGGCTGATCTTGATCTCGACACCCGGTTGCTGCGGGACGAGCTTCGCGATCCGATCCACGTCTCCGTACGGGACGCCGAGTGCGCGGCCGACGTCTCGGATCGCCGCGCGGGCCGCCATCGTCCCGAAGGTGATGATCTGTGCAACGTTGTCACGACCGTATTTTTGCGTGACGTATTCGATCACCCGTTCCCGTTTTCGGAAACAGAAGTCGATGTCGATATCGGGCATCGACACACGCTCGGGGTTGAGGAAGCGCTCGAACAGCAGATTGTACTGCATCGGATCGATGTCGGTGATCCCCATGCAGAACGCGACGAGCGAGCCCGCCGCGGATCCCCTGCCGGGACCCACCGGGATGCCGGCCTCGCGGGCATATCGGATGAAGTCCCAGACGATCAGGAAGTAACCCGCGAAACCCATCTCGCGGATCATCTTGATCTCGCGATCGAGCCGTTCGCGGTAGACGTCGAACCCGTGATGCAGGCGACCCGCGTCCGCCTCGACCTTCCAGACCTGCATGCGCCGGTCGTAACCTTGCCGGACGACCTTCTCGAAGTAGCCCTCGAGGTCGTAGCCATCGGGAACGGGAAAGGCCGGGAGCTGCGGCTGGCTGTCGAACGCGAACTGGCAGCCGCGGGCGATCGCGACACTGTTCTCCACCGCCTCAGGAGCCCAGGAAAACAACGCCCCCATCTCGCTTCGGGTCTTGAGATAGTGCTGCGCCGAGTACCGGATGCGGTCCTGCTGCTCGACGCTTTTCCCGGTCTGGATGCAGACCAGGACGTCGTGGGCGGAGTGGTCCTCGGGAAGGAGGTAATGGCAGTCGTTGGTCGCGACCAGACCGACCCCGAGTTCCCTGGACAGCCGGGAAACTCCTTCGTTGACGACTTTTTGCTGCTCGAGGCCGTGGTCCTGGGCCTCGAGCCAGTAGCGGTCTTTCCCGAACAGGTCGCGGAACTCCCCCGCGGCCCTCAGGGCCAGGTCGTAGCGATCGTTGCGCAGATCCGTCGCGATCTCACCCGCCAGACAGGCCGACAGACAGATCAGACCCTCGCTGTGCTCGCGGAGGACCTCCTTGTCGATCCGCGGGCGGTAGTAGAACCCCTCGAGAAATCCCGACGTCGCCAGCCGGATCAGGTTGCGGTAACCGGTGTAGTTCTCGGCCAGCAGGATCAGGTGGTAGTACGGTTTGCGATCCGCGCCGCCACCGAGCGTCTTGTCATGCCGCGAGCCCGGAGCGATGTACGCCTCGATCCCGATGATCGGACGGATGCCGTGGATGTCGGCCTGCTTCTGAAACTCGAGAACCCCGAAGAGATTCCCGTGATCGGTGATCGCGAGCGCTTCCTGGCCGTCATTGGCCGCGCGCGCGCACATCTCGTCGAGACGTTGGGCTCCGTCCAGCAGGCTGTAGGTCGTGTGGTTGTGGAGATGGACGAAATCCGGCCCCGATCGCGGCATTTAATGCTCTCCCTCGAAGACCCCCGGGCGGACTGAATGGTAGCACGCCGGTCCGGCGGTCCGGATCAGAAAGAGCCGTTCACTCCCACTCGATCGTGCCGGGGGGTTTGCTCGTGATGTCGTAGACCACCCGGTTGACGCCGCGCACCTCGTTGACGATTCGGCCGGCGACATCGGCGAGGAAACTCTCGGGCAAACGCGCCCAATCAGCGGTCATGAAGTCCCGGGTCTTGACCGCCCGCAGCGCGACGACGTTCTCGTACGTGCGCTCGTCGCCCATCACCCCAACCGTCCGGACCGGGAGCAACACGGCGAACGCCTGTGCGACATCGTCGTACAGCTCGTGGGCACGCAGCTCGCTGATGAAGATCTCGTCGGCTTCCTGAAGAAGCGCGACACGCTCGGGCGTGACCTCGCCGAGCACCCGAACGGCGAGCCCCGGTCCGGGGAACGGGTGGCGCCCGACGAACGCCGGGTCGAGACCCAGGTCGCGGCCGACCTGCCGAACTTCGTCCTTGAACAGATCACGCAACGGCTCCACCAGCTCGAGGCGCATCCGTTCGGGCAACCCTCCGACGTTGTGGTGCGTCTTGATCGTCGCAGAGGGCCCCTTGACCGACGCCGATTCGATGCGGTCGGGGTAGATCGTGCCCTGCGCCAGGAACTTCAGGTTCCCGAGGGCCTCGGCTTCCTCTTCGAAGACTTCGACAAAGGTCTCGCCGATGATCTTGCGCTTCTTCTCCGGGTCCACCACCCCGCGGAGCCGTGAAAGAAAGCGTTCGGCGGCATCGACGTAGCGAACATCGAGGTGATAGCGCTCGCGAAAGTCCCCGAGGACCTGCTCGACCTCGCCCTTGCGCAACACCCCGTTGTTGACGAACACGCACGCCAGGCGATCCCCGATGGCGCGGTGCAGAAGTAGGGCCATGACCGACGAATCGACCCCTCCCGACAACCCGCAAACCACCCGGCCGTCACCGACGGTCCGCCGGATGTCGGCGACTGCCTCTTCCACGAACGAGGCCAGCGCCCAGTCGCCGCTGCACCCACAACCCTCGTAGAGGAAGTTGCGGAGCATCACGGTGCCGTGCTCGGTGTGGTTGACCTCGGGGTGGAACTGGATCCCGAAGAGCCCGCGGCCGCGGTCCTCGACCGCCGCGAACGGCACCCTCTCGCCGACCGCCGTCGTCACGAAACCCGGCGCGGCTTCGAGAACATGATCCCCGTGGCTCGCCCACACCCTCTGGTGCTCGTCGAGCCCGTGAAAGAGCGTCGCTTCGGCATCGACGACGCGCACATCCGCCTTACCGAACTCGCGTCCGTCGCCGCCCTCGACCTTGCCGCCGAGGTCGTGCATCATCAGCTGCATCCCGTAACAGATCCCGAGCACCGGGACACCGCTCTCGAGAATGGCCCTGTCCATCCGGGGAGCGCCCTCGCGATAGACCGAGTCGGGCCCTCCGGAAAGCACGATTCCCCGCGGGCGGCGTTCGGCCACGGTCCGCGCCGAGGCGTCAAAGGGCAGGATCTCGCTGTACACGCCGAGCTCGCGGA
>JBFJTV010000098.1:0-8551 GCA_041625075.1 Candidatus Polarisedimenticolaceae bacterium
GCAGCTGGTCGGGGTCGATGAGCTTGTCCTCTTCCTCACGCTGCAGCAGCTCGCGGGCGTCCGCCACGGTCATCTTTCGCTGGCGCTTGCTCCCCTGGAACAACCCCGGCATGACGTCCCGGAGGTTCATGTTCATCTCTTCCATGCCCGCCGGAGTGAACATCCGGAATGCCGCGTTCGGAGAGGTGCTCACCTCCGTCTCGACGACCCGCTCTTCGAGGTCTCCGGCCTGCAGCCTTCGCCGAAGCGTTTCGCGGCTGCGCTCCCACGAGCCGGTCTCCTCGACCTCCGTCGTGGTCGCGGCATCCCCGCGCCGGGGTGGGCGCGGCGGCGGCGGGAGCAGGAGATCGAGCAAGCGGTTCTCCGCCGCCTGACGTGCCTGCGGCTTGACCTGCTCGCGTCTTTCCTGACGCACCATGTCGATGGCGATCTCGATCATATCTCGCACCATCGACTCGACATCGCGACCGACATAGCCGACTTCGGTGAACTTCGATGCCTCGACCTTGAAGAACGGCGCGCGCTCGAGACGCGCGAGCCGTCGTGCGATCTCGGTCTTCCCCACACCCGTCGGACCGATCATCAGGATGTTCTTGGGGATGACCTCCTCGGCCATCTCGGGTGGCAGCTGCTGTCTGCGATAGCGGTTGCGCAGCGCGACCGCCACCGCCCTCTTGGCTCGCGCCTGCCCGACGATGAACCGATTCAACTCCTCGACGATCTCTCGCGGGGTCAGGTTTGCGTGACGGGCGCTATCGGCCTCGACGCGTCCGGGCATGTAGAAGACCACTTCAGAGCTCCTCGATGGTGAGATGATCGTTGGTGTAAAGGTCGATTTTCGCTGCGATCGCGAGAGACTCGCTCACGATCGTGCGGGCATCGAGCGTGGTGTGTGCCACGAGCGCGCGAGCCGCAGCCAGCGCCGCCGTCGAGCCGCTGCCCACCGCCAGAACGCCGTCGTCGGGCTCGATCAGATCGCCCGTCCCGGAGAGCAGCAGGGTCTTGTCGCCGTCGGCGACGACCAGCATCGCCTCGAGCCGCCGGAGCAGCTTGTCGGTCCGCCAGTCGCGCACCAGTTCGACCGCGGCACGCTCGAAATGGCCGTGATGGGCATTGAGCTTTTCCTCGAAGCGCGACAGCAGCGAGAACGCATCGGCGGCCGCCCCTGCAAAACCGGCGAGAATCTTGCCGTCGGCGAGCTTCCGGACCTTGCTGGCTCCGTGCTTGACGACCGCGCGATCGAGCGTCACCTGGCCGTCCCCGGCCATCGCAACCTTTCCGTTGCGCCTAACCGTCAGGATGGTCGTTCCGATGAACTTCGGGCGGTGGGTCATCGCGTGCGTCTCCTGGAGCGCCCGAAGTTTAGGATCGGGGTCGGGGGCCGTCAAGCTGACCTCCGACGAGGACACTGCAGGACCTTCCTGCGGTCGCGGGCGCTCACCACCCGTCGCGACTAACCCGATCCGGAGCAAGCGTTTGCACGCGCCCGGCCCGTCTTGGCGCGGATCTCGCAATTCCAGGCGATCGACCGACGGGAGGTCGGTAATCAGGGGGGGCATGTGGAGGTTGTCATGATTCACAAGATTCGACATCGGCGTTACCGCAAGCTCTCGATGATCGCGATCCTATCCATCGTGGCGATCGCGCTCGCGACACCCGCTCTCGGGAAGGACCGGCGTCACTCGGGGAAACACCGCGGCCATCACCACCACGACTCGTGTCATCACGCGAGCCGTCGTCACGTGAGCAACCACCACGTCGGGGCCTACCAAGGGTACTTCGCCGTTCCGGCGCGCATCGACCACCGCCACGTGGAGGTCTATCGACCTTACTACTGGACGCGAGTCTACGACCGCGGACACCGCCACCACCACGCGGTCTACCGCTTTCCGGTCTACACCGCCTACGGCGTTGTCTACGAACCCTACGCCTACTGCGGAGGACGGCTGCTCCGCGATGGAGTGCAGTTCTCCTATCATGGGCGGCATGTGGCCATCTCCGTCGGGTTCTGACGATCTCGTTCTCCCCACTCTCCCCTCGCCGCGAGGGGCGTCCGGGCCGGTCCCCCATCGCGGGCGCCGGCCCTTTCTTTTGGCCGTGGCGATCGCCCTTGCGGTCTGCTCCACGGGTTGTACCGAGCGGACCGCAGGCGACCCCGTGCCGGCCGCGACGCCGGAGGACGGGGCGCCATATGTCGTCGTTCTCGGAAGCGCGCAGGACGGTGGCGTGCCGCACGCGGGGTGTGGTTGTTCCCGCTGTATCGCGGCGCGCGATGATCCCACGAGACGGCGCCTGGTGGCGTCGCTCGCGATCTGCCTCCCCGCGACGTCGAAGGTTTTCCTGATCGACGCCACGCCCGATGTGGGAATCCAGCTCGAGATGCTCCGGGACGTTCGCCAGCCGCCGGACGCGGTTGTCGACCGCACACCGGTCGACGGCGTGTTTCTCACGCATGCGCACATCGGACACTACATCGGACTGGCGTTCTTCGGCTACGAGGTGATGCACACCCGCGAGCTTCCGGTCTATGCGACGGCCTCGGTGATCTCGTTTCTAGACAGCAACGCACCGTGGGATCAGCTCGTCCGTCTCGAGAACATCTCGCCGATCGAGCTTGCCGCGGGGGCGACCGTGGAACTCGGTTCGGGCGTGTCCGTCACGGCGATCTCGGTTCCGCACCGCGAGGAGTACACCGACACCGTGGGGCTGATCGTCAGGGGTCCGAAGAACCGTATCCTCTACGTCCCCGACACCGACGGCTGGGGGATGTGGGACCCTCCCCTGTCGGCCGTCATCTCGGAGGTGAACGTCGCACTGCTCGACGGGACGTTTTACTCCGGCGAGGAGCTCCCCGGGCGGGACATCTCCTCGATCGGGCATCCCCTGATCGTGGAGACCATGGACCGCCTGGAGGCAACGGTGGCCGAAGGGCGAGCGCGGGTCTTATTTACCCACCTGAATCACTCGAATCCGGCCCTCGAGCCCGACAGCGAGGCCTCGCGGGAAATCGCCCGGCGGGGCTTCCGGGTCGTCCGGGACGGCGAACGTTTGCCGCTTTAGAATAATCGTCACATTTGGAACGAAAAAAGCTGTAGAATGGGAGCCACCTTTGGGGGTGCGAACCTGCACCGTCCTTGTTGCGGACCAGGGGGATCCGGTGAGTGCGGGCGCCGGATCGGCCGCCGAGGAGGTCGCGGGACGAGGTCGGGCCATGAACTCCGACGGTGGACCCAAAAGAGTCGCGGGAAGGAATGCACTCAGCGCGTATCTGCGCGACATCCGGCGCTACGGGCTGTTGACCACGAGCGGCGAGCGCCGGCTCGCGGTTCGCACACGCAACGGCGAAGAACATGCGTGGCAACGTCTCGTGCAGTCGAACCTCAGGCTCGTGGTGAAGATCGCGAAGAGATACCAGTACGGTGCCGCGAGCCTCGAGGACCTGATCGAGGAAGGGAACATCGGGTTGATGGAGGCCGCGCGGCGTTTTGATCCGACCCGGGGCGTGCGTTTCGGCAGCTACGCGTCGTGGTGGATCCGGAAGTACATCCGTGCCGCGGTCAGCCGCCAGCGGCTCCAGACGGGGTTCCCCGTCGAGGCGCAACCGACGAGCCTGTCCGGATCGGGAGAAACATGGCGACCCGCGGGACCAAAACCGCGATCGAGCGGCGCGATGATGTTGTGGCGTAGGATCCTGTCGTTCGAGGAGTTTCCACGAGGCAGCAGCGGCAAGCACCCGATCGAGAGCCGTATTCCCACTCGCGACCCCGGGCCCGACGAGCAACTCAACGACGCGCAGGTCGCAGACTGCCTCCACGGGGTTCTCGACCTGATGTCCGAGAGGGAACGTCAGATCCTGGAGGCCCGCCATGGTCTCGACAGCCACGCCTCGATGAGCCTGCAACAGATCGCAGACTCGATGGGGTGCACGCGGGAGTGGGTGCGGCAACTCGAGCAGCGCGCGCTGAGCCGCGCGCGCAACATTCTCGAGTCCCGCAAATTCCGACGCTAACCCCTCGGACACCCGACCCCGGTCGCGCCCGCGTGGGGGCCAGGTGTGTCCCCTGCGAAGACCGCGTTAGCGGGTCGCGCGTGCGTGGAGCCCCGGTGTGCCCCCCTGCGAAAACCGCGTCAGCGAACCGATAAGCCCGGTCGGTAAGCCCCAACGCTCTGCACTCAGTCCCAGCTCTTACGGGAGTGGTGGCAGTTCGCTGCCAAGGCCTTCTCGGGGGGCACACCGAATCCCACGCACGCTACACCGCGGGTTCGGTCACGGGGGTGGGCACTGGAGGCGCGCGGAGCCTGCGCGACGCGTAAACATGTCGGACGGCCGCGCGCCGGAATGGGGACGCACCCCGCCACCACGCCGGCGTGAGGGGGGGCGCTAGCGCTCGGCGAGAATGATGCGGGCGTCGACGATGAACGAATCGCGGCGCCGGGTGGTGGCGATCAGGGGGTTGAGATCGAGCTCACCGAGATCGTCCTCGAAGTCGGTCACGAGCTGCGATAACCGTAGCAGGCATTCCCGGATGAACCCGACGTCCACGGGCGGCTCGCCCCGCAGCCCGGCGAGCAGCGGGTAGCCTCGTAGGCGCTCGACCATCGACTTCGCCTCGACGTCGGTGAGGGGGTGGATCCGCACCTCGACGTCCCGCATGACCTCGACGAACACCCCCCCGAGCCCGAACATCAGAAGCGGTCCGAACTGCTGGTCCCGGGTCATCCCCAGGATGACTTCCTTCCCGCCCTGGACCATTTTCTGGACGGTGATCTGAAGATCGGGGTCGCGCTTCTTGAGCCTCGAGGTGAGATCGTTGAATGCCCTGCCGACCTCGTCCGCGTTTCGAAGGTCCACCTTGACCCCGCCGACATCGGTCTTGTGCGATATCCGAGTCGACGCGGCCTTGAGGACCACCGGATAGCCCAGCTCGATCGAGGCGGCGATCGCCTCCGCGACGGTCTTGACGGTCTTCGACGGCGCCATCGGGAGACCGTACGCCTCGAGGACCGCCTGGATCTCCCCGGTCGAGAGGTGGGTCCTTCCCGCTCGACGCGCTGCCGCAACCGCGCGTCGCGCCTTGTCGCGCTTGACCCGGTAGCGGACCGCCTTTCCCCGCGGGGCGTCGCGGAGGGCTCGATAGCGAACCAGGGCGTCCACCGCCGAAGCCGCCTCCTCGGGAAAGCGGTAGACCGGGACGCGCCTCTTGCGGAGCTCGTCGACGCCCTCCTGCGATCGCACCTTGCCCATGAAGACCGACAGCACCGGCTTCGACCCGTCGGCGCTGTCCGCGATCGCGCACGCGACCTCGTAGGCATCGATCGTGATCGGCGATACGAAGATCGCGACGATCGCATCGACGTTGGGGTCGCTGCGCACCTTGGTGAGTACGGCCCGATAACGCTCGGCGTCCGCCGAGGCGATCATGTCCACGGGATTGGCGAGTGTGGCCTCGGGCGGGAGCACCTTGCGCAGAAGCCGGTTGGTCGATGAGGTGAACTCGGCCATCTGAAGACCGCGACCGATGCACGCGTCGGTGCACAGGATCCCGGGTCCGCCCGCGTTGGTCACGATCGCGACGCGGTCGCCCTCGGGGACGGGCTGGTTGGCCAGCGCGGTCGCCTGCACGAACATCTCTTCCATCGATTCCACGCGCAGGACGCCGCATTGCTGCAGCAGCGAGTCGGTGGCGATATCGAGACCGACGATGGATCCGGTGTGTGATGACGCGGCCGCGGCTCCCGCAGCGGTTCTCCCCGCCTTGACCGTGATGATCGGCTTCTTCCTCGTGACCCGACGGGCCAGCTGAGTAAACCGCCTCGGATTCCCGAACGACTCGAGATACATCAGGATTGCCCCGATGTCGGCGTTGTTCCCCCAGTACTCGATGATGTCGTTGCCGGAGACATCGGTCTTGTTCCCCATCGAGATGAACATCGCCACGCCGATCCCGCTCTCGTTCGCGTCGGCGAGAATCGCCTCACCGAGCGCGCCCGATTGCGAGACAAACCCCACGTTTCCGCGTTCCGGGAGCGAGGCGGCGAAGGTCGCGTTGAGCCGGATGGCCTCCTCGGTATTGATCACTCCCATGCAGTTGGGACCGACCATACGCATGCCGTGTTTGTCGATCAGCTTGGCAACCTTGCTCTCGAGCGTTCGGCCCTCGTCGCCCACCTCCTTGAACCCCGCCGTGATGACCACGAGCCCGCGAACGCGCTTTTTGCCGCATTGCTCGATCACCTCCAGGACGCGTTCGCGGGGAACCGTGATGACGGCCAGATCGACGGGGCCGGGGATCTCGTCGAGGGTCGCGTAGCTCTTCATCGAGTGCACGACGTCGGCGGCCGGGTTGACCGGGTAGACCGGACCGGTGAACTCGTATTCGACCAAGTTGCGCAGGATCTCGCGGCCGATCGCGTGGCGACGGCGCGAGGCTCCGATCACCGCGACCGAGCGCGGGCGAAAGATCGCATCGAGGGATTCCTCGAAGGCCTTGCTCGACAGACGTCGTCGACCGGGAACCGGGCGGGTGCGCTTTGTTGCCATGGAACTCCTCGGGGGCGCAGCATAGCACCGCGCTCGGGGGGTTTCCCCAGCTAGCAGCAACCGCCTCCGTCATAAAACCACGTCGATGGGGTCACGATCAGATCGTCGCGGCCGAGCGCCTCGAGCTTGGCGGCGGTCTTGTCGCAAACGGATAACGGCATGTCGCGTTGCATCAGGTGCCCCGCACCGTCGTCGAAGACCTCCTGCTCGCCAAAGTACACGGCCGTACGCCCGGTGAAGACGCACACCCCGTCGGGAGGAATGGGGTCCTTGATGGCCGCCACCTCGAGGCTGTGGAGAAGGATGGGCTCAGGCACGTCGTATCTTACGGGGTCGAGAATGCGGTACGGCCTCCGCGCCCGGATCTCGATCGTCCCGAACCCCGCGCCGACCAGCAGATCGATGTAGCGGTCGTAGGTAATCGCGCCCGAAAGACACATCGCCCGGAGCCGCTCGTCGCTTCGGAGGTGCTCGGGCAGCTCGAACGGCGCCACCGGGTCCGACAGCACGAAGCGCCCGTGGGGCCGCAGGACACGATGCATCTCGGCCAGCGCGCAGCGCAACTCGGTCTCTCGGAAAATATTGAACAGACAGTTCTGCGCCGCGACGTCCACCGCGCCGTCCGCGACACCGAGGTCGAGCGCGTCGCCCTCGCGCAGGCTGACGTAGTCCTCGCGGAACCAGTCGTTGACGCGGGCGGCCTCGGCCAGATTGCGGGCAGCGGCCTCACGCATCTCGGCGACCGGCTCGATGCCGATCACCGCGCCGGGGCGTCTCGAGAAGTGCGCGAACTGGAGGAGCTCCATCCCGCCGCCGACACCCACGTACAGGACGGTCGGCTCGTTTGCGAGATCGCGCGGGTGAACGGTCGTGCCGCACCCGTAGTTCATCGCGAGCATCGACTCCGGGACGGTAAGCTCGGGAAGGGTCCAGATCGGTGTGGTCGTGCAGCACAACCCCCGGTCGGGAGTCTCCGCCGCCTCGCGGTAGAACTCTCGCGCGGTCTCCAGGTAACCCATCGATCGTCTCCTTCTCTCTCGAGAGTCTCCGCCGCGGGAGAGTACTACACACACCCGCCGCTCTAAGACACAACACGCAAACGGCGGGCGTCATTCCGGGGTAAACTCACGACGTGGGCCGGGTCTTTGGGGGCGGCCGATGGGTGAGATCCGCGTCGGCGTCGCAGGTTGGGACTACCCCGATTGGAACGGCATCGTTTACCCGGCGCGACCCGGCCGGGGCTTCGATCGTCTGGCCTATCTTGCCGGGTTCATCGACACGATCGAGGTCAACAGCTCGTTTTACCGCCCGCTCGACCCCCATCAGACGATGTCGTGGGTCCGCCGCACGCAGCAAAACCCTCGCTTCCGCTTCACGGCCAAGGCGCACCGCTCGTGGACCCACGACAGCGGTGCGATCCCGTCGGAAGTGATTCCCGCAACGCTCGCGGGGCTGGCGCCGCTACGATCCGCCAACGCCCTTGGCGCGATACTCGTGCAGTTTCCGCAGCGGTTTCACCGCTCGGAGAGCTCCTTCGGACACCTCGAGGGTTTTCTCGACCTGCTCGACGGCTGGCCCGTGGTCGTCGAGGTGCGGCACGCCTCGTGGGACCACGACGAGGTGGCGCCGTGGTTCGAGCAACGGGGCGTCGGGTGGTGTGTCGTCGATCAACCCCGGATCGGGCACTCGACCGTGGCCCCGGTGCCGCGCGCGACCTCACCGGTCGGCTATCTCCGATTGCACGGGCGCAACGCGGACAACTGGTTTCGCGAAGACGCCGGGCGCGATGCACGGTACGACTATCTCTACACCAGAGAGGAGCTGGCGCCGCTCGCCGCCGCGACACGCTGGATCTCCGAGCAGACCGAGGAGCTGTACGTCGTTCAGAACAACCACTTTCGAGGCAAGGCGCTGGCCAACGCGCTGCAGATGAGGCACCTGATCGACGGCGAGGCCCACCCCGCTCCGCCGGATCTGGTTCGAGCCTATCCGGAGCTCGAGCCGGTGACC
>JBFJTV010000099.1:0-8523 GCA_041625075.1 Candidatus Polarisedimenticolaceae bacterium
GAGATCCAGATGAAGTTCCAAACCAATCGGAAGATGCTGATCGTGACCGACCGGGTCTCGGTCCTCGACCGCATCGGTCCTCTGCTCGAGAGCTTCGACACTCCGCCTCGCGGGGTCGAGGTTGCGGTCGGCGTCATCGTCGGGACCAAGACCGAGCCGAAGACCGGGGAGGCGGGACAGCGGCTTCCGAGCAGCATGTACCGCGAGTTCCGGGACGTGGTGGAGACCCTCAAGAACTTCACCGAGTGGAAGAACTACCAGCAGATCGGCGCGGGGGCGGCAAACGGGATCGAGGGCTCGTCGCTGACGATCAACGTCGAGAACCAGTATCAGGTGACGTTCGACGTCGAGACGGTCGACGACGAGATCGTGATCTTCGACAGCGTTCATCTCGAGCGACTCGAACGGGACGAAAACGGGAAAGAGGAGCGTCGAACGCTATTCGAGGTCGAGGCCAAGGTCCGCGCCGGGCAGACGCTGATCCTGGGCGGCGCACAGGGGCCCGAGTCCAAGGAGGCTCTGTTTCTCACCCTCCTGGTGAACGCGAGGTAGCCCCGCATGGCCGAGTTCATGTGTCGCGTCGCCTATCCCACCGGGGAGATCGTCGAGCAGGTCTTCGATGCCGCCGACGAGCCGGCCCTCCGACGCGAGCTCGAAGCCAAGGAATATCTGATTCTCGACCTCCGGCGGCGGAGCGCGATCACCGGGGTCCTGACCGACGCGCTGCGTCTGCGACCGCGCATCTCGGCGAGAGAGTTCCTGTTCTTCAACCAGGAGCTGCGCGCGCTGATTCGCGCGGGGCTGCCGGTCCTGGGCAGTCTCGACCTCCTCATCGAGCGACGCAAGAACG
Organism: Candidatus Polarisedimenticolaceae bacterium; assembly: GCA_041625075.1. Lineage (GTDB taxonomy): Bacteria > Acidobacteriota > Polarisedimenticolia > Polarisedimenticolales > Polarisedimenticolaceae > JBFJTV01. The sequence continues at coordinate 851 of JBFJTV010000099.1, forward strand.
AGGCGTTCAAGCGGGCGCTGATCGACATCCGCGAGCGGGTCAAGGCGGGCGAGTCGCTCTCGGACGCCTTCGGGGCTCACAGCGAATTGTTCCCCAAGCTGTACTCGTCGAGCCTCGCCTCCGGCGAGCGCTCGGGTGAGCTGCCTTCGGTGCTGGAGCGCTTCGTCTCCTACCAGCAGACGATGATCGCGATCCAGCGCAAGGTCAGCGCGGCGCTGATGTACCCGGCGATCCTGTTGCTGTTGTCGGTGGGACTGGTCGCGTTGATGGTGTTCTACATCATCCCGAACTTCAGAACGTTCCTCGACGAGATGGGGACGGACCTCCCGTGGATCACGCAGGTTCTGGTGGACACCGCGACGTTTTGCAGGTCGAACTGGAAGATCATCCTCGGGGTCACGGTGGCCTTCGTCGTGGGCGCGTTGATCTGGAAGAGGAGCGGGACCGGGCGGGTCATGATGGATCGGTTGAAGATGAAGATCCCGCTGGCCGGGCAGATCATCCAGGAGTACGCACAGAACCGCTTCACGCGGACGCTCGGGACGCTGGTGGCCGGCGGCATCCCGCTGGTCACCTCGCTGGAGCTCGCCGCGCGGGCCGTCGGCAACGCCGTGTTCGAGGCGGCGATCCTCGATGCCGCGAGAAAGGTCCGGGAGGGCCAGTCGCTATGGGAGAGCATCGAGGAAACGGGGTTGTTTGGCGACATCGCCGTCGAGATGATCAAGGTCGGTGAGTCGACGGGCTCGCTCGAGGAGATGCTCACGAGCGCGTCCGATTTCACCGACGAGGAGATCGACTACAAGCTGACCCGCCTGGTGTCACTGTTTGAGCCACTGCTCATCGTGTTCATGGCCGTCGTGGTGGGAGGGATGCTTCTGGCGTTGTACCTCCCGATGCTCCGCGCTTACAGCCAGTCGAGTTACTGAGGAATGGCGGAAGAAACACAGATTCGCGGCGAGGGCGTAGCGCCCGAGACCGAGTCCACCGAAGAAGTCCTTTCCGAGGACCTCCAGGCTCAGAAACAGGCCCAGCGGCTCGGCCTCGAGTACGTCGATCTCGAACACTTCGAGATCGACCCGGAGCTGTTCCGGTCGATTCCGGTCGATCTGATGTTCCGGTACAACTTCGTGCCGCGCCACCGGACCGAGAAGGGTCTCCAGATCGTCGTCGCCGATCCCACCGACGTCCTGATGATCGACGAGCTCGAGCTCCTTCTCTCGGCCAACATCGACGTGTGCGTGGGGACCCCCACCGCCATCCAGGAGATTCTCAAGAAAAGCGAATCGTCCCAACGTGTTCTCGACGAGGCGACGGAGGGATTCCGCATCCAGCTCATCACCGAGGATGAGGAGACCGGGGAAGAGACCCTCACGATCGACCGGCTGACCTCGGACTCGTCACCGATCATCAAGCTCGTGGATACGACGATCTTCAACGCTCTCCAGCGCCGCGCCTCGGATATCCACATCGAGACCCGCGAGAAGGAAGTCGTCATCAAGTACCGCATCGACGGCGTTCTCTATCAGGCGATGGAGCCGATCGACAAGAAATTCCACTCCACCGTCATCTCGCGTATCAAGATCATGTCGGAGCTCGACATCTCGGAAAAACGCATTCCGCAGGACGGCCGGTTCAAGCTTCGGATCAAGGGCCGGACGGTGGACTTTCGTGTCTCGATCATGCCGAGCGTCCACGGCGAGGATTGTGTGATCCGAATCCTCGACAAGGAATCGACCAACCGCGAGTTCCACGAGCTGAGTCTCGATGTGTGCGGGTTCGAGACCAAGGACATGCTCCGGCTGCGCCGGTTCATCAAGGAGCCCTACGGGATGGTCCTCGTGACCGGCCCCACCGGGTCCGGCAAGACGACCACGTTGTACGCGGCGCTTTCCGAGATCAAGAACGAAGAGGACAAGATCGTCACGATCGAGGATCCGGTCGAGTATCAGCTGCCTGGAATCACGCAGATCCCGGTCAACGAGAAGAAGGGTCTGACCTTTGCCCGCGGTCTCCGCTCGATCCTGCGGCACGACCCCGACAAGGTCATGGTGGGTGAGATCCGGGACCAGGAGACCGCGCAGATCGCGATCCAGTCGGCCCTGACGGGTCACCTCGTGTTCACGACGGTCCACGCCAACAACGTCGTCGACGTCGTCGGGCGTTTTCTGAACATGAAGGTCGAGCCCTACAACTTCGTCTCGGCCCTCAACTGCATTCTCGCGCAGCGGCTCGTGCGGTTGATCTGCGAGAGCTGCAAGCGACCGATCAAGGCGTCGGCGGAGCGGCTCAAGGACTCCGGTCTCGACGTCACGCGATATGCCGACTTCACGTTCTACGAAGGAAAGGGGTGCATCGACTGCAACGGCACCGGGTACCGCGGACGGACGGCGATCGCCGAGCTGCTCGACATGTCCGACCGGGTTCGCGAGATGATCCTGCAGAAGAGACCGGCGGCCGACATCAAGAGAGCGGCCAAAGAAGAGGGTATGACGTTCCTGCGCGAGGCCGCCCTCGCCAAGACCTTTGCCGGCAAGACCACACTCCACGAGATCAACAAAGTGACCTTCGTCGACTGAGCCGACCATGAAGAACCTCGCCAGCATCCTCGCACCCATCCGGCATCTGGATCTCGAGCGGATCCGGGGGCTGCGGCCGCACTACCCGACGGTCGCGGTCGAGCTCGAGCCGCGGCAGATGACGCTGGTTCGGCTCAAGCGGCAACGCGGCAAGGTCAGTCTCGAGGCGCACGCCTCATCACCCCTTCCCGAGGTCGATGTCGGTGTGTCGGTGTTCCGGCCGAACATCGGCTCGCCCGACGAGATCGTTCCGCGGATCAAGGGCCTTCTGGAGTCCACCGGAACCAAGCCCGGGAAGATCTCGCTGGTCGTTCCGGACAACCTCGCCAAGGTCTCGCTGGTCACGATCCCGGAGCTGCCGCCCTCGAAGAAGCAGCTCACCGAGGTGATCCGCTTCAAGCTCAAGCGCGCGGTTCCGTTCCGTCTCGAGGACGCGATCATCTCGTACCAGCCGCTCGCGGGACCGGGTCCGCAGGTGACGATCCTCGTCGCGCTCATCCTTCGCGCCGCCGTCGAGCAATACGAACGAATGTTCGAGGCTGCCGGGACCCGGCCCGGTCTCGTCGACCTGTGCTCTTCCAACCTTCTCAACCTGTGCCGTGCCCGGATCGAGAAGAAGGACAAGAACGGGGGCGGGGACATCGCCGTCCTGAATCGCACGCAGGGCTACTTCTCGCTCATGATCCTGCGGGACAGCCGCCTGGTGTTCTACCGCTGCAAGTCTTACGGCGTGGACCAGGAGGAACCCGAGGCGGCCAAGCGCCTCATGACGCGCGAGCTGAACACCTCTCTGTCGTACTACCAGGACAAGCTGGAAGGAGAAGGGATCGAAACGACCTACGTCCGCAGCGTGGGAACCCCGGTGGAAGAGACCGTCGATTATCTCGGGCAATTCAGCCTCGGTGAGGCGATCGCCATGGACCCCGCTTGGAACCTGACGATGGCCGAGGGCGTCCGGATCGACCGGACGGTCGGACAGTCAATCGCGCCGGCGGTCGGGGCCGCCGCGGGGAGAGTCTGAGCCGTGCAAACCCTCGAGCTCAACCTCGCATCGAGGCCGTTCCGCAACAACACCCTGTACTGGCTCGGGTACGGCCTGGGAGCGGTGTTGATCCTCGTCACCACGTTCTGGAACGCGAGCGCGTACGTCGATTACTCGCAGCGTCTCGAGAACCTGGCCGAGATCGAGGGAACGATCGAAAAGAAGACCGCCGAGCTGCAGCGGCGGGACAACGCGGCGCAGCGGGCGATCGGCACTTACAACCTCGCGGACCTCGCGACGCAGGCCTTGAAGGCCAACGACGTGATCGACGCCAAGGCGTTCTCGTGGACGCGGCTGTTCAATCAGCTCGAAAACGTTCTTCCCTACCCCGTCCGAATGGTTTCGGTGCGCCCGCAGTTCAGGTTCGGACAGCAGGGGAGAAGACAGGCCGAGAACGTCCCCGAGGGTGCGGTCCCGGTTGGCGTCGAGGGTATCGCGAAGGAGTTGCGCGGGATGCTCGAATTCCAGCGCACCCTCATCGAGGACGTGCACTTCTCTCGCGTCGAGCCGGACCGTTGGTCCCGCGTGCCCGGAGGGCAGGAGGTGCTGTTCACCTTGAGGTTCCTGTACTTCCCCGACGGCGACCCCGTCGAGCTCGCCGCGCGCGCGGAAGCCGAAGCCGCGGCGGCGGCGGAAGCCGAAGCGGTCGCGGCAGCGGAAGCCGAGGCCGAAGCTGACGCGGAGGCCGGTCCGGAGCAGGACGCCTCCGGAGAAGGAGACGGGACCGACCAGCCGGCGGGTGAGGGTGAGCCGGCGGTGGAGCCCGGGCCGGAGGGTAACCGCGACGCCGGCACCCCACAGGCGAACATCGTCGAGAGCGCGCCTCCCGAGCCGGAGTCCGCCGACGCCGCCGTCACGGCGGAGCCGTGGGCCGGGGACGCCGGGGACGAGGAGCCTGTCGAGCGTGTCGACGACGAGGGCGACGACGACGAGCGGGAGGACCGATAGGCCATGAAGGCACGTCTGCTCAAGTTCGACATCCGCCGCGCCGGCAAGATCCTGGCGATCGTGTTCGGGAGTCTCGTCCTGGTCAACATGATGTTCTACTTTTTCCTGACGCGGCAGCGGATCAGCGAGTTCGAGCAGCTGAACTCGGCGAGCTCGCCCCTGATTCAGCAGTTGAAGGACTACGAAAGGGTCGTCGTCAACAAGGAAGCCTTCCTTCAGGCGGTCCAGAAGGCCGAGAGCGATCTCGTGCAGTTGAGAGACGAGTTCCTCAAGACGCGCGAGCGAAGGATGATCGAGGTCCAGGCTGAGCTCGAACGGCTCACGAACATGTTCCAGATCAGCCTCGATCAAGTGCAGTTCGACCAGGAGGTCCTCGCAGACGAGGGTGTCGAGCGTTTCGCGATGGTCGTGCCGCTCGAGGGCGGTTACCAGAATCTCCGGAGGTTCCTGTCCGCCGTGGAAAAGTCGGACAAGTTCCTGATCGTCGAGCGCGTGGCGTTGGCGACCGGCGCGGAGGGCGGGGTAATGCTCCAGCTCCAGATCACGCTCGCGACCTACTTCGAGCTCCGCGAGGGACGGCTACAGGCTTCGATCGGCAGGAGATCCTGATGCGCAAGTTGACATCTCGTGAGATCTTCCTGCTGGTGGTCCTCGCGCTCGGCGGGATCGCTTACGTGTGGTACTGGCGCAGTGGGTCCTCCCCGCTGGACATCGAGAAGCTGGCGAAGGCCGAGGGGTCGTACGTCGCGGCGGATGCTCCGGTCGTGGAGCTGGCTCGACTGGCGAGCACGACCGAGACCTACGACCCCGCGGGCCGCGATCTGTTCAAGTACTCCAAGCCGCCGGCGGACCCCGATGACCTGGCCCGGCGGCAAGCCCTGGAGGACGCGCGCCGGAAGGCCCGCGAGGACGCCGAGAAACGGCGTCTGGCAGAGGCGAGGAATCGCCCGAGGGTTCCCGCGACCCCGCAGCCCCCGGGGATCCCTCTCAAGTACATCGGCTACCTCGGGCCGAAGGACGACCGCATCGCGGTCTTCGAGGATGACAAGGAGCTGTTCCTGGCGAAGAGCGGAGAGGTCCTCCTGGAGAAGTTCCGGGTGGTCGAGATCAGGTACGAAACCGTCGTCATGGGCTTTACCGACCAGAAGTGGCTGGATCGGACCCGTGAGCTGACCATGTCGAGCAACTGAGCGATCGGGAGAAGTGGTGAACCGCAAACGACTGCTCCAAATCCTGGCCGTGGCGGTGGTGGGCGCCATTCTGGTCGGGTGTTCCCCGGCGGCGAAGAGCTACCGCCAGGCGAAGAAGGAAGGTGAGCGGGAGCACTGGGACAAGGCGGTGTTGAGCATGAGCAAGGCCGTCGCCCTGGACCCGGGCAACACGGAATACACGGCCTCTCTCGAACGCGCGAAGCTCAAGGCCTCGGCACAGCACTTCGACAAGGGCAAACGCTACGCCGCGGCGAGCCAGTGGGAGCTGGCCGTCGGTGAGCTGCAGCAGACGTTGCTGCTCAATCCCGGTAACCAGCACGCCGCCACCGAGCTCGAGAAGGCGCTGCGTAAGATCCGGCTGCGCGACGAGGGCCCCTCGGCGTACGAGCGGGCCAAGATCGCCGCCGAGCGATCCATTCTCGCCCCGCCCAAGCTGGACCCGCGTTCGAACATCCCGATCGTGATGATGTTCCGCGACCGCCCCGTCAAGGAGATCTTCGAGGCGATCAGCAAGGCGTCCGGGATCAACTTTTTGTACGACGACAAGGTCGATCTCAACAAGTCCGTCACGATCGACGTCGGCAACGTGACGTTGGAGAAAGCGCTCGACATCCTGATGCTCCAGACCAAGAACTTCTTCAAGGTCGTCGATGAGAACACCATCCTGATCGCGCCCGATCAGCGTCAAAAACGGCAGGAGTACGACGACCAGGTGATCCGGACGTTCTTCCTCAGCAACGGCGACACCAAGCAGGTCGTGACCCTGCTCCGCACGCTGCTCAACTCGCGACAGATCGCCGAGAACGCGGATCTCAACTCGGTGACGATCAAGGACACGCCCGACGTGGTCGCCGTGGCGCAGCGGATCATCGAGGCGAACGACAAGTCCCGCGGCGAGGTGATCGTGGATGTCGAGCTGCTCCAAATCAACCGGGTCATCACCCGGAACCTGGGGGTCGACCTGTCGTCCAAGACGCTGACGATCCAGTACAAGGACGGCCAGCAGCAGGTTCCGATCAACAACCTCCAGATTCTCAGGAACGCCGGGAACTGGCTTATCGGGCCGATCCCCAGCGTGATCCTGAGCTTCTTGAAGACCGACTCGCAGACGAAGATTCTGGCCAAGCCTCAGATTCGAGTCTCGGAGGGCGAGCAGGCGGAGATCCTGATCGGTGACCGTGTGCCGATCCCGACCACGTCGTTCAACACACAAACGGTGGGAGTAAGCGGGGTGATTCCGATCACGTCGTTCACCTACCAGAACGTCGGGATCACGGTGCAGATCGAGCCCCGGGTTCACCACAACAAGGAAGTCACGCTCAAGCTCAACGTCGAATTCTCTCAGGTCACCGGCGTCGTCGAGACCCAGGCGGGTCAAGAGCAGCCGATCATCGGAACCCGGAACATCCAGACCGTGATTCGCCTGCGCGACGGCGAGACCAACCTGCTTGCCGGCTTGATCCGCCGCGAGGACCAGATGAACGTCTCCGGCGTCCCCGGTCTGACGTCGATCCCCGGAGTCGGGAAGTACCTGTTCGGCAGCACAGACACCCAGATGACCGAGACCGACATCGTGCTGACGTTGACCCCCGCGATCATCCGCATCCCCGACATCACCGAAGACGACCTCGCCACGATGTGGGTCGGGACCCAGGACCAGATCCAGCTTCGCGGACCGGCCCGCGGTGTTCTCGGCGTCTCGCCCTTCGCGGCGGCCGACGAGGAGTACGACGATCTCGAGGGTCCCTACCGATCCGAGGGCTACGTCGCGCCGCTGCCCCCGGGCGAGGGTGTCATCGAGCGCCCGGCATCGCCGGGAGGCGCGACCGCTCCGTCCGGGCAACAGGGCGGAGGGACCGGGACCCCGGGTGGTACGGCCGGGGCGACCGTCGGGAC